>PKDH01000067.1 GCA_002863045.1 Legionella sp. | reverse complement strand
GAATTAGTAGTGCTAAGCGGTGAATGGGACATATCCATAATTATCTCCTTTTAAAGTGAAAATATCTCAAATTAAGCATAGTCGATAATTATAGATATAGATGATTCTATTTGAATAAAGTGATAGTTCAATAGAATTAATCATTAATATTGATGTCAAAAACATCATGTTCTTTTAAAATAGCAAGAACATCTGCTTGTTGTTGTTCATGCCCTACGGTTATCCAAATAACATAGCCCCCTTGATTTTCTAGTTGCTGTTTTATTCTAAGATGACGATATTTAATCAACGTCACACAGATAAGGCCGATGCTCCCACCTATGATGGCACCCATAATCCCATATAAAAAATTATCTCTAGTTGACATAATATCACCGATTAAAAATACACCAATGATGATGCCAATGAAAAAAGGCAGCGCGAATGATAGACCAAGTAACCAACCATAATCATCTGATAAATAAGCTTCTCGTTTAGGTAATCGGATATCCCGTTTGGGTGATAAAGTTTTATCAGTCCGATTATCTTCAAACGAAACGGTACTTTCTTGCACGCTAATATCATGGCGAGCTACCGTTTTTTCAATCAAGTGATGGATAACGCGCTCAAGTAGGGGTTCACTTTTGATAATGGCGTTTATTTTACGACTAAAATGTTTTTCCATGCTTTGTTCCGATTAACTAAACGAAACCATCACTTTACAATAAAATATTGAATTTAAATATCATTTTATGAATCAGTCTATTCAGAAAGATTTGAATAGACTTAAACATAAGATAATTTATGTCTAGGCGATGTTCGTTGACACAAAAGTAATTTTCGACTAATTTTAACCAGGTTGAGCTTTTAAAAATTGTTCACTTATCAAAAGGAAATAACATGCATAACGATAACGGTTTTAATTCAAAACCCACTCATGAATTATCTGATACCGCCAATCAACTATTAGAAGATGGCAAAGAAAAATTGCACAATGCTAAAGATAAGGCGCAAGAAATGTTTGATGAAGGCGTGAAAAAAGCATGTGATATGCATCAACATCTAAACGACTATATGCAAGATAACCTAGAATGTATGATTAAAAAAGTTCAAGAAAAGCCTTTGACATCAATACTTATCGCCGGTGGTGTTGGTTTTATGCTTGCTTCAATGATAAGAAAATAAATGAAATTTATTGATAATGTTGAAGGTCTTGTTGCTAGCAAATTAACGCTTATCAAGGCTGTATGGACGCTCTTTAAACTTGAAACAAAGCTTGCTGGTTTAAATATTTTGCCACTATTAGCAAGTATTGGTGTATTAATTGCCATTGTTTTAACGCTGTGGTTTAGCGTGATGATAATAATAGGCATGGCTATTTTAAGCTTGATGAGCGGTCATATTTTTTTAAGCTTAATAGGAATAATTATAATCAACGTGGCGTTACTACTTCTAACCATACGTTTTATGATGTCGTGTCTAAATAAGATGAGTTTTGCGCGAACTCGTACGTGTCTAACTCAAACCTATCAAAAGGATGCAGGCAATGGGGTCTCAAACAGTCTTGCTCAACGTAATACGTGATACTGAAGCACGTATTATTAGAGAGCGTCAAAAAATCAGACAGCATAAATTATACTTTAAAAGTATTAAGAAAAGTCATCAAGTCATGGCGCTTTCAATTATACTGCCTGTGATATGGTTTAGTTTTAGTAAAGCGCGGAAAACTCGATTTTATCCAACTCTAAAAACTTATGCGAAAGTCGGTGTAATTCGTTTATTAAAAAAAGCTTGGCCAATTTAATGATTAAATTTAACTGAAGGTTTAAATAAAGGAGAAAATATGTTCAAGTACATTATGGCATGGTTATTGGGAGTTCCATTTGGTGTATTGGCACTTATTTGGTTGGTTTCCCATCTTTTTTAAATTTATTTTAAAAAATCATTAAATATTAAGGATAATTCACAATGATCAATGATACTCAAGTTATAAATTCCCCTAATTTAAATCCGTTAAAACGCATTTCTTGGAGTGCCATTTTCATTGGCGCTTTTACCGGGCTTGGTTTATCTTTTCTACTCAATCTTTTTAGTGTGGCCATTGGCTTAACAGTATTTACTCAAACAGATACGAATGCCAATGTTCTAGCATGGGGTGGATACATTGCTTTTCTTATTGGCATTATCGTGGCAATGCTTGCTGCAGGATATGCTGCTGGGTATCTAGGCCGTCTTTATTGTCCTAAACGAAATTTAGGTATCGTATATGGCTTTACTACCTGGACTGTTTCATTGATATTCATGGTTATCATGGCTGCACAACTGAGTAGTTATGTGATGTCTTATGGTCAATTTATGGGTTATGACACTGTTCGTGCGCCAATGAAAGGATATCAAGTTACAATTGAAACAAATCAAACAGCGTCAACAAATATCGCTCAAGCTACGCAAAAAAATAGTTCTACTACGGTGGCACATGCCATGGCTTGGAGCGTTTTTATGATGTTTTTAAGTTTTATGATTGGCGCTATTATGTGTTGCATAGGTGCTTGCTGGGCAATGACTTGTCATCAAATGGATTAATGTAAATCTTAATGGGTAGGTTTTTGACTTACCCATTACGCGTGTGAGAAAAAATTTTCTAACTTAAATAAGGATGAAAATGAACGATTACATCTATCGCGGGTTTAAAGTGCAATATAATATTCATACCTTAAAAAAAGATTTAGGATTGTACAAGGCCGATGGTGTGATAGCCGGGCTCGCCAACCATGCCAATGCTTCATCTGCTATTAAAAAATTTCATACCGAATCATCCACTATACAAGAAGCTGAAGTTCAGATTAAGAAACTTGTCGAGGATTATATAGACTTTGAATGGACTGAGTTTAATAAAATGCAAGAAGAAAAATAAGGCTTTATCCAAATTTACTCAAATTTAAACAAAGCCAGAAGTTACAAAAATTAACTTTTTGACACATCAATATAGTGTGTAAAGAAAGAAAAATTATTAAAATTGTCACTTTGCTGATGATACGAGAGCGTTTCATTGAGCGCTGGAGCAGGATTGGCTAGAGCTTCATCAAGCGTTATGAATCGATAGCCATTTTTTTGATATAACTTAATGATATCTCCTAGTAAATAACTGTTGAGCAAATTAGCATGTAATAACAAAATTTGTTTAACTGGCTTATTAGCACTGTTTTTTTCAGCTCTTAAAGTTTGCTGCCAAATATAATTTAAATAGCGTGGCTTTAACGTATGAATGTATTTTTCACGTTGACGATAAGGAGTGCGATACAATTGTTCATTGAATTGAAAATCCTTGCTATCAATGGTTACCGGCGCAACTACATAATGATTATCTTGCAAAAATTGCACAACTTTTGCTTTTTTTTCATGTTTGCCTTCGGCTAGATAAGGATAACGAAAGTATTTAGGTGTGGTCATAATAGCAGACAAAACTTTATCAGCACGAGCAACATCAGCAAGATATTTATCAACATTCATCGTATTTAAATTGTAGTGTGAGTAGGTATGGCTACCTAAATTAAAGCCAGCTGCTTTAAATTTTTCTAAGAAAGCCCATTGCCCTTTACCGATAGCACCTGCAATGATAAAGCCTGTGGCAGGTACTTGATTATCAACTAAAAATTGTACTAAACGGTCAAAGCGTTCAATCGCCCGTTGCTGGTTACCAGGTGTATCCATTTTAGAGGCAACAAAAGGTAAGTCATCAATGGTAATTGCAATTTCACGAGTTTGTCCAAAAGACAAAAAAGACACAAAACTAAACACAGCAATCAAAAATGAGCGCATGAGTATTCCTTATGGCAATGAGGAGGGTGTCTAAGTTATTAATTTAGTAGAGAAAGTTAAGAAAAACAAACCAAAAAAATGGATTTAAGTTTTTAAGCCTATCTGGTTGATGATTAAATTCTTGCTGAAATTCTATGAGTTAGGTAGAGTTTAAACATTCTTTACAAGCGATTAGGTTATGTCGGCTAAGTTCGCCCATCTTAGGTTACACAGTGATTATTCCATCATAGATGGTCTAGTGCGTATAAAACCACTTGCCCAGCATATTCGTCAGCGCCATATGAATGCAGTGGCAATTACTGATTTTTGTAATTTATTCGCGGCGGTCAAGCTTTATAAATCAGCAATACAAGCTGGAATTAAACCTATTTTAGGCACCGATATCTTATACGCGTATCCAGATAAACCTCATGTATATTATTCTTTGGTTTTATTGGCACAAAATGCGCTAGGGTATCGTCATCTTACTTGCTTGATTTCTAAAGCTTATCAAGAAGGTCAATATCAAGGTCAGCCGCGTATTCGCTATGAATGGCTTAAGCAATATAATGAAGGTTTGCTTGCTTTATCAGGCGGTCATGAGGGCGCAGTAAGCCATGCTATTTTGGCTGGTCATCGTGATAAAGCACAAGAACATGCTTTAGAGTTAGCATCACTTTATCCGCAGCGCTTTTATTTAGAAGTACAGCGTGTTGGCCGCGGTTTTGAAGCACAACTTAACCAGGCTATTATAGATATTGCTAACCAGTATAATTTACCTTTAGTTGCGACAAACGATGTGCGTTTTTTAGATAAAGCTGATTTTGAAGCACATGAGGCCCGGGTTTGTATTCATCAAGGCCTAACGCTGGCCGATCCCAAAAGGACACGCAATTATACCTGTGAGCAATACTTGCGTTCTGCCCATGAAATGCAGCTATTATTTGAAGATTTACCCGAAGCATTGGCCAACACCGTTAACATCAGCAAACGGTGTACTGTAGAACTTAATTTAACCTCGACTTATTTGCCAGCTTTTCCTATACCCAATCAAAAAAGCGAACAAGCTTACTTAGCAGATTTAGCCTATCAAGGATTAAGCAAACGTTTGTGTGTATTTTCAGAACAACAATCTTTACCGCCTGTTGTGCGTCAAAATTATGAAGATCGCCTTAAAACCGAGCTTAATGTTATAAATAATATGGGTTTTCCAGGCTATTTTTTAATTGTAGCTGATTTTATTCAATGGGCTAAAACAAACGGCATCCCAGTAGGGCCTGGACGTGGGTCTGGGGCAGGGTCTTTGGTGGCCTATGCACTGGGTATTACGGATTTAGACCCGCTTGCATATGATTTATTATTTGAACGCTTTTTAAACCCCGAACGGGTTTCTATGCCTGACTTTGACATCGATTTTTGTATGGAAGGTCGTGATAAAGTGATAGATTATGTGGCGCAAAAATATGGCCGACAAAGTGTGTCGCAAATTATTACATTTGGCACCATGGCAGCGAAAGCGGTGATTCGTGATGTTGGGCGAGTATTAGGCCATCCTTATGGGTTCGTAGATAAAATTGCCAAGCTTGTGCCATTTGAAATCGGCATGACATTGACAAAAGCGTTGCAAGTTGAAGAAGAGTTAAAGCGTTTATATGACCAAGAAGAAGATGTCGCTGAATTAATTAACCTTGCGCTCAAACTTGAGGGGGTCACGCGTAATGCTGGAAAACATGCCGGGGGCGTGGTCATAGCGCCGACCCATCTGACTAATTTTACCGCCATTTATTGCGAGGAGAATTCTGCTCAAATTGTCAGTCAATTTGATAAAGACGACGTTGAGGCGGTTGGTTTGGTGAAGTTCGACTTTCTTGGATTAAGAACATTAACCATTATCGACAAAGCCCTTAAAAATATTCAGGCCACCCAACAAACTCAAGTTGATATTACCCGTATTCCTCTTGATGACGTAAAGACTTTTAAGCTGCTTAAAGATTGTCAAACCACAGCCGTTTTCCAGCTTGAATCACGTGGCATGAAAGAGCTAATCAATCGTCTGCAACCTGATTGTTTTGAAGATATCATTGCCTTGGTTGCCTTATTTCGACCAGGTCCCCTGCAATCAGGTATGGTTGATGACTTTATAGACCGCAAACATGGCCGCGCTGATGTCGCTTACCCACATCCAGATTTAGAACCTATTTTAAAACCTACCTATGGTGTTATTTTATACCAGGAGCAGGTCATGCAAATTGCTCAAGTTTTGGCAAATTATACGCTCGGTGCAGCTGATTTACTAAGGCGTGCCATGGGTAAGAAAAAGCCTGAAGAGATGGCCAAACAACGTGAGTTTTTTATTCAAGGCGCTTTGAGTCGCCAAGTAGATAAAGCGGTAGCAACTTATATTTTTGATTTAATGGAAAAATTTGCTGGATATGGTTTTAATAAATCACATTCTGCTGCTTATGCACTGGTGGCTTACCAAACTGCTTGGTTAAAAGCCCATTTTCCAGCCGCTTTTATGGCCGCGGTAATGTCTTCTGATATGGATAATACAGATAAGACAGTTATTTTCATTGAGGAAAGCCGTCGAATGCAATTAAGTGTACAGCCACCCTCTGTTAACCAGTCAAATTTTTATTTCACTGTAAAAGATGCCAAAACCATTCGCTATGGTTTAGGGGCTATTAAAGGTGTAGGAGAGGCAGCCATCACCCATATGATTAATGCCAGAAAAACTCATGCTTTTGTGCATTTGTTTGATTTTTGCGAGCGTCTAGATTTACGTAAAGTTAACAAGCGCGTATTAGAAGCTTTGATTAAAAGTGGCGCAATGGATGAGTGGCAGGTAGAGCGGGCTGTGCTTATGCATTCATTAGAAAAAGCAATGAAAATGGCTGAAATGATGCAAAAAAATCAGCAAAGCGGTCAAATCGATTTATTTAGTCACTGTGACCATAGTGAAGCTCAAACAATACCTTACCAAAAAGTTCAAGCTTGGAGTCAATTAGAACGTTTAAAACTAGAAAAAGAAACATTAGGTCTGTATTTGACGGGCCATCCGAGTAGCGATTATTTAAAAGAATTAGGTCACCTTATTACACCTATTGGCCAGATTAATTTGCATTCAAATGCGAAAGTGCGTGTGTGCGGGCTTATCTCCTCGCTTAGAAAAGTGATGACCAAGCGTGGTAAAAAACTTTTTATTTTAACCATAGAAGATGAAACAGGTCGACTTGATGCAGTTTTTTTTGAAGAAGTGATGGCAACGTTTGCCATGATTCCTGAATCAGGCAAACTTGTTGTTATAGAAGGGGAGTGTACGCAAGATGATTTTAGCGGTGGTATTAAAATGTCACCAACTAACCTTTATGATATGAATGAAGCGCGTAATCAGTTTGCTAAATATCTCGAGCTTACACTTGACCATACTCAAAACACTACCATTGAGCCGTTAAAAGCGCTATTAGCGCAACATCGAGGAGCATGTGCATTACATATTGTGTATCAAAATGAGCATGTTAGCGCTCGCTTAGTGTGTGGTCAAAAATGGCGTGTTTTAATAAGTGATGAGTTATTAGCTAAGCTTGGGCAATTACTTGGTGAATCTCGCGTTACCTTAATTTTTTGATGGACTAAAAAGGATATGTTATGAGGTATGTGTTTGGTTTGATTGGTGTTTGGGTTAGTATGATAATAAGCTTAAGCGCAGGCATATGTGCACCCGCTGATGCATTTTATCGTGATTTCGAGCAGCCGATGTATCATGGCGCTCGATTACATTATTGCACTTTTGAAGGCCAATGCGGGAGGTTGGTCGCAGATCATTACTGTCAATTAATGGGTTATAACAAAACCGATAAATTTAAAATCGCGCACAATGTAGGTCTTACTCATTATATCGGGGCTCCAGCGCGTCGTTGTCAAGGTTGGCGCTGCGATGGTTTTAAACTGATTCGTTGTCGTGGCTCTTTTTCGCATCACCCACCCAAGCCTTATCATTATCGCCGTGAACGTTTTTATTATCCTCGTTATAACCATTTTCGAGTCGATTGGTGTTTAGATGGTCGCACACAGTGCGGACGTCAGGCGGCGTACTCATTTTGTCGTCGTTTAGGATTTAGCTCAGTTCGTCATTATGAATTGGATAAGCATGTGCCAGCGACCAAAGCGATAGGAAATCAAAAATTATGTTTTGGTTTTGAATGTCATGCTTTTCGTCAAATAGAGTGTTTTCGTTAATGATACTTACAATCTTGGTCTTCAATGAGTCAAGATAATTCTAAAAAAGACATTATCTTCATCATTGATGATGAAGATAAGCGTCGCGATAAACTTATGACCATCATCGATTTTCTCGGTAAAAAAAGCATGGGTGCGAGCTACCAAAATCCTCAATCTTTGGTGTTAGCGCAAACGGCGATTGTCATGATTGGTAGCCAAAAAAGACATAAAGATGAAACGATTGATTTAATTGAAGAAATCATAATTTTATCGCCAGATACGCCCATTATTATTATCTGTGAGCATGATGAGCAAGAATTTTATCAGGCGTTATCTGGTGTGGTTGCGGTGTTATGTTTACCCTTTACCTACACACAAATGATTGAAATTTTTTATCAATGTCAAGCGTTGCGTGAACAGAAAACTAGCGATAAATATTCTATCGCTTTGTGTCGAAATTTGGTAGGTGAGAGTCATGCCATCAAGCAAGTGAGAAAACTTATTCATCAGGTAGCAGATACCGAGGCAAGTGTTTTAATTTTAGGTGAATCTGGCACAGGTAAGGAAGTAGTGGCTAGAAATATTCATGCCTTATCGCCACGCTGCAAAAAAACGTTTATTCCCATTAATTGTGGCGCCATACCCAAAGAGCTGCTTGAAAGCGAATTATTTGGCCATGAAAAAGGCGCATTCACAGGTGCAATTACCACACGTCAAGGGCGCTTTGAATTAGCTGAAGGAGGCACCTTATTTTTAGATGAGATAGGGGATATGCCGCTGACCATGCAGGTTAAATTATTACGTGTTTTACAAGAACGCTGCTTTGAGCGAGTTGGCAGCAATAAAAGCATTAAAGCCGATGTTCGTATCATCGCCGCGACGCATCGAAATCTTGAAAATGCAATTAAAAATGGTCATTTTCGTGAAGATTTATTTTATCGCTTGAACGTTTTTCCTATTGATGTACCGCCTTTGCGTGCACGAAAAAACGATTTGCCATTGTTAATAGATGCATTAATTGCTCGCCTTGAGCATGAAAATAAACCAGGCATGTGCTTACTACCTGATGCGCTTGAAGCGCTATCACAATATCACTGGCCAGGAAATGTGAGGGAGTTAGCCAATTTTGTCGAGCGCTTAAGTATTTTATTTCCTAATGGTGTGGTCAATATGAACGATTTACCCGAGCGCTTCAAAGGTCATAGTCCTAAAATTGAACGAGGCGTGATAGATAACGAACGCGATATTCTACTACAACAAGCCAGTCAATCACCCAGAACAGTTTATCAACCCATCAATTTAAAAGAACACATGGCTAAAACTGAATTGGCTTTAATTCATCAAGCTTTAGAGCAAGCCAACTGGGTGGTGGCGCATGCGGCGCATTATCTAAACATACGCCGCACAACGCTTGTAGAGAAAATGCGCAAATATAGATTTGAGCGTCCAGATAAAGACTTAGATGCTTGAATCAATAAAGCGTATTACTCACTTTTGGATGCTGAAGACGATTTGGTTTTATTTATTTTTTCAGGCTCTATGGGATGTTCTGTAGTATGTGTATCCAGTTTTTCAGCGTTAGTATCAGGCACAGGGTTAGAATTATCTGGTGCAGTCGTTGATTGTTCAGATGCCTGCTCAGATTCGGTGGTTGATGTTTGATTGGGGTATTTTCTTTTGTAATCATCCATAATTTCCCCAACACTTTGTTTGATATCGCCTAAAAATTTTTCCGTCCACTGTCCAATTTCTTTCAAATTTGGAAATTTCGAATCGCTCATATCATCCTCCATAACTTATTATCATGTAAGTATAGCCACTCATTGTTTAAGAGATAAAAAATCTTGTAAAGCAATAAATAATTGTGCAGTCGATTTGGTAAATTTTTCAACCAAAGATGGTTTGGTGGGCTTGCTTAAATGGTAAAGAAAATGTGTATCCATTTTAGCCATTAAATATTCATCACTGGTTTGTAGTTTATCGACCAAGCCTAAGCCAATGGCATCAAGCGCTAGCCAATGTTCGCCTGTGGCAACTTCTTCGATATTAAGATTATCACGATAACTTAATATATACTGGCGAAATGCTTGATGAATTTTAACCAAATCTTCTTGAAATTTCTGACGACCTTTTTCGGTATTTTCACCTAGAATTGTCAATGTGCGCTTATATTCACCTGAAGTTACAAGCTCAACATCGATATCATTTTTTTTAAGCCAGCGATGAAAGTTAGGCAACTGTGCCACCACCCCAATGGAGCCAACAATAGCAAAAGGTGCAGCGATGATGCTGTTTGCAACACACGACATCAAGTAACCACCACTTGCCGCAACCTTGTCGATGCATACAGTCAAAGGGATGTTTTTATCCCGAATTCGTTGTAATTGAGCAGCAGCTAAGCCGTAACCGCTGACCATTCCGCCAGGACTTTCAAGTTTAACGACCACTTCATCATGTGTTGTCGCCACAGTCAGTATGGCATTGATGGTATCGCGCAGCGATTCGACCTGTGAGGCTTTGATATCTCCTGTAAATTCAACGACGAAAAGATGCGGTTTTTTTTCCTTTGATGGTTTAAATTTTGCCGGTTTTTTACCACCTAACTCATGAATAAGTTTGGCTTTAAGCTCAAAAAATTGTTTATTGAGCGATATAATTTCAAGTTTAGGTTTTCTAGGTTTGCGAGAAAGCGCTATAAATCCTGCAAACGTTATTAAAAAAGCTATGACCAATGTCAGTGTTTTTAAGAGAAATAAACCATATTGTGTAAGAAAACCCATAAAATCGCCCAAAAGATAAGATTATCTCAGCCTATAATGCGTCGCGCAAGAGGGATTTGGATGTCGCTAAATCAGCTACTATGCGTTATAGTCACATGATTTTTTAAAGAATATGCAAAAATTATGCTAGATGTTGTAAGCCTTGCTTTTGAATATGAAGATAAAGTCCTTTTTCAGGGAATTAACCTAAGTATTTCTGCAGGAACACTTTTGCATGTTCAAGGTAAGAATGGTGCTGGCAAAACAACCCTTCTTAAGTTAATCGCCGGATTAATATTACCAGCATCAGGCGATATTTATTGGCAGGGTAAAGCCATTCATCCTCAGCTCAATTGGTATCAAGCACAAGTTTGCTATGTTGGTCATAAATCAGGCTTATGCGCCGCATTAACAGTAAAAGAAAGTATCGTATTTGATTTAAAAACTACCACATCGCTTAAAAATTTAGAGGATAAACTTGTTGCATTTAATTTATGGCATTTAGTTTACCACCGCTGTGGTGTATTATCAGCAGGCCAAAAACGTAAAGTCGCGCTTATGCGTCCGCTATTATCAACCACTGCCCTGTGGTTGCTTGATGAGCCTTTTACCGCGCTTGATAAACCATCAATAGCCCTATTAACACACTATTTATTAGCACATCTTAGAAGTGGTGGTAGTATCGTTGTAACTGCCCACCACGACTTACCCTACGAACTTAATCCTTATCTTACTACTTATACGTTATGACTCATTTTAGGCTTTTTTTAACGCTCGCTCGTCGTGAAAACCTTATTTTTTGGCGGCATCCAAAAATCGTGATTCAATCAAGTTTGTTTTTAAGCATGATTATGGTGTTTTTTCCACTTGGTATCACGCCTGATCCCGCTTTGTTACAAAAAATTAGTCCAAGTTTAATTTGGCTTGCAGTGTTACTGGCATGTCTTTTGGCCTCAGAACGCTTGTTTGCTCAAGAGTTTGAGGAGGGAGTGCTTGAGCAGTGGATAATGTCAGGTTTTAGTTTGCCTGTAATAATGGTGGCTAAAATCAGCATGCATTGGCTAGCACTTATGGTGTCATTTATATTACTTTGTCCGTTAATCGCGTTATTATTTCATTATTCATTTCAAGCGTACTTGATATTAATGTTGAGCCTTATGCTTGGTACGCCCGCTATTTTTTTTCTATGTGCTTTTTCCGCGTCGTTGAGCCTTGATATACAACAAAAAGGCGTGGTGATGGCGCTTATTTTATTACCTCTGGCTGTGCCTATCATGATTTTTGGTAGTGGTTTGTTACAAGCAGCGTTACAACAGACCCCTATAGGCGCCTATTGTGCGCTTTTATTAGCCTGCTCACTTTTAGCGATAACCTTTTTGCCACTGGCAATTGCTGGTGTTTTTCGAATTAGCCTTATCAATTAAGCCATGATAAAATCATCTCTTTTTGACCAAACAAACACGCTAATATGTGGGCTGTACTTTACCGCTTAGCTTCACCTAGATATTTTTTTTATCAAACTCGTTGGCCACTAAACTTAATAGGTCTGGTCGCTCTAGTCTCACTGATCATAGGGCTGATGCTAGGGCTTATTTTTTCGCCACCTGATTACCAGCAGGGAGACGCGGTGCGCATGATGTATGTTCATGTGCCAGCTGCCTTTTTATCACTAAGCCTTTATGCCTTTATGGCTTTTTGCGCAATTTTACTATTGGTTTGGCAAATTAAACTTGCTGGTATAATGCTAAGTGCTGCAGCTAAAACAGGGGCGTCTATGGCGCTTATAGCCCTGGTAACAGGCAGCTTGTGGGGCAAGCCCATGTGGGGAACATGGTGGGTATGGGATGCGCGATTAACAGCAGAGTTAATTTTGCTGTTATTATATCTAGCCGTGCTTGTGACCCATTCAGCGTTTAAGCATCAAGCTTCTGGTGATAAAATTATTGCTATTTTGATATTGGTAGGCAGTATTGATTTGCCGATAATTCATTATTCAGTTTATTGGTGGAATACCCTTCATCAAGGTGCCACACTCACGGTATTTGCTAAACCAAAAATAGCACCTGTGATGCTCTATCCATTGCTTTTTATGTTATTAGGTTTTGCTAGCAGCTGTGTTTGGCTTATTGGACACAATGCGCGTATTGATATTTTATGGCGTGAACGCAAGCAACGATGGGTTAATGAATATATGGTAGAAAACACATGATAAGCGCACTAAAAGCTTGGTTTTTTATGGGTGATTATGCTTTTTATATTTGGGCGGCCTATGGTTTTACGGGTATATTAATGGTTTTACAAGTTCTAAGTGTGCTATTAAAGCGGTCAAAGATATTAAAAAAAATCAAAACGTGGCATGAATTGTGAAAGCAGTGCGTAGGCGTAAATTAAGTTTTATTCTGTTTGTATTAACCATCTTAAGTTTGGTTGTAGCGCTGATTATGTATGCTTTACGACAAAATGTGAGTTTATTTTATAGCCCCACAGAACTTGTTCACTTACCTGTATCGCCTAAAATCGTGCGTTTGGGTGGCATGGTGGTTAAAAATAGCGTCAAACGCCAGGCCAAAACTTTGGAAGTCGAATTTAAACTTACAGATTTTCATCAAACCATAACCGTAAGATATCAAGGTATTTTGCCAGATTTATTTCGCGAAGAGCAGGGCATTGTTGCATTAGGCTATGTTGGCGCACAGCATGTTTTTAAAGCCACAGAAGTTTTGGCTAAACATGACGAAAATTACATGCCACCTGAAGTTAAATTTGCGCTTAAGTCAGGGCAAAATTATGCTCGCTGAGATAGGCCTTTATTGTTTAATCCTCGCTGGATTGTTTAGTGCTTTGCTTGGTTTTGTGCCAATGATAGGGCTTATGTATCGCCGCGTATACTTGCTTGATGTACTGCCTTTTTATGTATGGGGTTCATTCATAAGCGTTCTTTTAGCCTATCTTAGTCTTACATGTTGTTTTCTTTATGATGACTTCAGCGTGATTTATGTGCTAGCACATTCAAGTGTTTCATTACCGCTGTTATATAAATTATGTGCCGTTTGGGGTGGTCATGAAGGGTCAATGCTTTTATGGGTGCTTGTTTTAAATGGCTGGATGATGATGGTTTATAATCGTCGAGTGATTGATGAGCCTGCTTTTATGGCGCGTGTTTTATTAATTTTAGGTTTACTATCAGCAGGTTTAATTTTATTTATCTTGGCAACGTCTAATCCATTCTCGCGTCAATTCCAACTGCTCAATACCCACGGCCAAGATTTAAACCCGCTTTTACAAGACCCTGGCTTTTTATTTCATCCGCCCATGCTTTATATGGGTTATGTAGGCTTTGCTGTACCTTTTGCGTTTGCTTTATCAGCCCTTTGGCTTAAGCAATTTAAAGTAGCGTGGGTTAAATGGACACGCCCCTGGGCGCTCGCGGCTTGGTGTTGTTTAACAACCGGTATTACTCTTGGTAGTTGGTGGGCATATCGTGAGCTTGGCTGGGGCGGTTGGTGGTTTTGGGATCCTGTTGAGAATGCGTCTTTTATGCCCTGGCTTGTGGGCACAGCACTGCTCCATTCACTGATTGTTAGTGAAAAAAAACAGCAATTTATTGCTTGGACATTACTTTTAGCTATTACTACTTTTGCGCTAAGTTTGGTAGGCACATTTTTAGTGCGCTCAGGTGTCGTAACTTCAGTGCATGCCTTTGCAGTTGACCCTGCGCGTGGGTTGTATATTTTAGGGTATTTGGGACTGGTCATTGGTGGCTCTTTAGGATTGTTCGCCCTGCGCGCCCATACACTACAAACCCAGAACTATCCAGCTTTTTATTCCCGTGAAATTGCGCTATTGCTTAACAATGTTGTGTTAACAGTAATGATGTTAACCGTATTAATGGGTACGGTTTATCCGATACTTATTGATGCGTTGGGGCTTGGTAAGCTTTCTGTGGGTGTACCTTATTTTAATAGTGTTTTTGTACCTTTAATGCTGCCTTTGTTAGTCGTGATGGGTTTGGGCATTCATTTGCGTTGGCATCAAGACTGTTGGCGGCGTATGAGTCGTATGTTATGTAGTATGATGCTTTTGAGTATCATTTTGCCAACAATGGTATTAGGGCTCGTTGTTCATCACATCAACTATTACACGCTTTTAGGTTTGGTGTTAGCCACGTGGGTATTGATGAGCAATCTATGGCTTATTATCAAGCGTATTCAACAAACACAAGGTTTAACACCTGCTTTTTGGGGCATGATTTTAGCACATACAGGGATTGCAGTCACCGTGATTGGGGTGGCTGTATCAAGTGGTTATAGCCTTGAAAAAGATGTGCGCTTAAAACCTGGTGATAGCGTTAAACTTGCCAATTACGTTCTGACTTTTATGCAAGAAACAGCACTTGATGGCCCAAACTACAAAGGCACACGCGCCCAATTTAGAGTTAAATCTTCACATCGGCAAAAAAATATTTATCCTGAAAAGCGTATCTATACCATAGGCCAGGCGGTTATGACCGATTCAGCGATTGATGTAGGCATTTTCCGTGACATTTACGTGGCACTTGGTGAACCTTTAGATGATGAAAGTTGGTCAGTTAGAGTATATTACAAGCCTTTTATACGATGGATATGGGCAGGTGGATTTTTAATTTTATTAGGCGGTATAAGTGCACTTGGTGATAAATGGTACAAACAATGTATGAAAAGGTTGGCTCGCCTATGAAACACGCTTCTTTTTCTTGGTGGCGCTTGAGTCCGCTTTTAACATTTATAATTTTAGCTGGGCTATTTTGGGCGGGTTTATCGCTAACGCCGGCCAAATTACCTCTGGTACAAATCAATCAAAAAATGCCTGCGTTTGATTTACCTTTATTGCAACACTCGGCAAAATCTTTTAAATCCCAAGCGTTAGCAGGACAAGTATATTTACTGAATTTTTGGGCAAGTTGGTGTGAAGCTTGCAGTCATGAGCAAAATTTATTATTAGATTTAGCCGCACATCATGTTGTAATCATGGGCATTAATTATAAAGATTCACCAGATTCTGCGCGTTCTTGGCTTAAAACATGGGGTAATCCTTATAAGGCGGTTGTGCAAGATATCTCTGGACATTTTGCGATTGATTTGGGCGTGTATGGTACACCAGAAACTTTTTTAATTGACGCGAAGGGCATCATTCGCGCAAGACACGCAGGTATTTTAACCGCTGAAGTTTGGCAAAAAGAATTATTACCTTTGTACCAAAAGTGGCAGACCCATGCGACGTAAATTAACTTATTTTTTATTACTGAACATGCTGAGTTTAGCTTTAAGCGCGCCAGTCTTAGCAGAAGCTTTGTATCCGTTATCCGCTCAAAAAGAAGCGCAATTTAATCATTTACTTAAAAATTTGCGCTGTTTGGTATGTCAAAATCAAGATTTAGCCGATTCTAACGCCACGCTTGCGCGTGACTTAAAGCAACAGGTCTATACGATGGTGCAAGCAGGTAATAGTGATGGTGAAATCATTGCCTATTTAACGCAACGTTATGGTGATTTTATTTTGTTTAAACCACCATTTAAACCATTGACTTGGTTATTATGGCTGGGGCCTTTTGTATTTCTAACATTAGGTATTATCGTTGTATGGCGTACTTGCTCAAGGCGCGTGCCTCATGGATGAAATCTATTTAATTCTTTCTCTGACCATGCTAAGCCTTATGGCTTTAGGCGTATGTTTTTATCCGTTATATCGTGCGATGGGCCTGAAAGTGTTGTGGATTTTGCCCTTATTAGCCTCTTTGCTGGTAGGTGGTTATATGTATTGGGGAGGCTGGCACGACTGGGCTTCTTTTGAACATAAACAACGCAAGCTACAAGAAGCACGTGCAATGCTCAAGCATCTCAAATCACCTGATCTTTTAATTAAAACCCTTGAAAAAACCGTAAAGCTTAAACAACATGATGCTAAAGCGTGGTTCTTATTAGGTAAATTATATTCCAATCAAGCGCATTGGCTAAAAGCTAAAGCCGCTTTTGCTCAAGCTCATCGATTAAATATTCAAAATGAGCAATATACTGTTTATTATGCCAATGCTTTATGGCAGCTTAATAAGCAAAGATTTACACCCGCAATATTAAAGTTATTTCAGCAATTATTGGATAAAAATCCGAATCAACCAGATGCGCTCGCTATGCTAGCTATGTCGGCATACCAAACCCATGACTATAAACAAGCCATAACTTATTGGCGTCGCTTATTGAGGTTGGTGCCACCGAACTCTGCAGAAGCTCAAGCATTAATAAACGCCATTAGTCAGGCAGAACAAAAAAATTAGCTACTTGCCCAATTAAATGATTTTGCTAGACTTGATAGATTAATCCCATTTGTTCAAGGAATGAATTATGGCTAAAACATACCAAGTTGTTGAATTAATTGGCGTCTCAGAAGAAGGTGTTGAAGAAGCCATTCACCATGCTATTGCCCAGGCGGCAGCTCTTCATGGTCAGCTTGATTGGTATGAAGTGTTAGAAACACGGGGACTGTTTGAAAATAATAAACATAAATCTTATCAAGTCCATCTAAAGGTTGGCTGTAATACTCATTAAAATGACTAAATTGATGCTAAGCCTCTGCTATTTCTAATGTTTTTAAGACCATAGGCCCATAACGATTAAGTTTATACTGGCCAATACCTGAGATGGTTAATAAGGCTTTAAGTGTAGTGGGTTTAAATTTGGCGATATCTTGTAGTGTGTTGTCACTAAAAATCATAAAGGGTGGTTTATTTTCTTCGTCAGCTATCTTTTTACGCATTAATCGCAGCGGCTCATACAAAGGGTCAATATTCGTAGCGGTAAGCTTAGTCATTTTCTTAGTTGATTCCGACAACAAAGGTGCTTCTGGTAAAGCAAGCATGACTGCTTGCTTATTTTTTAGGACATCGATGGCTTTGGGTGTTAGGCGTAAGACATTAAAATGATTGGCGTCTTGAAAACAAAATTCTTGATGAATTAATTGCCAGCCTAATTGTTTCCAAAAATAAGTTGATTGATAGCGTCCAATGCCATGGGTACTTAGCTGATGATGATTTGCTTGAAGAATTTTGGCATTGGTACTGCCGCGCAGAATATCAATGACATAAGCTAAACCGTAATTTTGTTTAAGTCGATAAATACATGATAAAAATCTTTGCACATCTTCTGTGGCATCGGTTGTTTTAGGTGGATGAGTACAAACATCACAATGGCCACAGGCCTTGGCCAATGTTTCATCAAAATAGCGCAATAAAATTTGGCGTCGACAATGGCGTGCTTCGGCAAAAGCTATCATGTGATTGAGTTTTTGTGCTTCAGAGCGCTGCTTATTAGGGTCTGAGATGGTATGTATCCAATTGCGCAAATAATTGGTATCGGCAGGATCATAAAGCGTTAACGCTTGAGCAGGCAACCCATCGCGCCCGGCACGCCCGGTTTCTTGGTAATAGCCTTCAATTGATTTGGGTAGATCATAATGTACCACAAAACGCACATTAGGTTTATCGATGCCCATGCCAAAAGCCACGGTCGCCACGACCACCGCTATCTTGTCATGGCGAAAAAGCGTTTGTACTTGACGTCTGGTCGTAAAATCAAGGCCGGCGTGATAGCTTTTAGCATCTATTTGATGATGATTTAATTTTTGCGTTAAGCTATCCACTTGAACACGGGTGCCACAATAGATAATGCCCGAATGCGGCGCTTGGCTTGCAAGAAATTTGAGCAACTGTTGAAAGGGTTGGTGCTTAAATAACACACGATAATAAATATTCGGACGATTAAAAGAAGCAACATAAAACTTGGGATTATAGTTTAACTTTTGCACAATATCATCACGTGTTTCTTGGTTGGCTGTGGCGGTCAAGGCAATAATGGGTACGTCAGGAAAATATTGTTTCAGTTGACCTAGCTGCGCATACTCAGGGCGAAAATCGTGACCCCATTGTGATATACAGTGAGCTTCATCAATGGCAAATAAAGCAATCTTACAACTTTCTAAGCGTTCTAAAAAATTTAAACTTATCAAGCGTTCTGGTGCGATATAGAGCAAATCAAGTTCATTTTGATGAAGTGCGGCAAGCACTTCACGTGATTCATCCACCGAAAGTGACGAGTTATAAAACGCGGCTTTGATGCCTTGTGTTCTAAGCGCACTGACTTGATCTTCCATCAGAGAAATTAAAGGTGATACGACTAATGCCACACCTTCGCGCATTAACGCGGGAATCTGATAACAAAGCGATTTACCACCACCTGTGGGCATTAAGACCAATACATCTTGATGATTTAACAAATCTTCAATGATATTTTCTTGTAGACCACGAAACTCATCAAAACCAAAATATTTTTTTAAAATAGCTTTAAGTTTGGGGTTAGTTGGCGAGGCCATAAAGGAGTATAAAAAGGCGATAAATGAGCGCAGTTTAACATGTTTGTTTTAAGGGTAAATGCTTTAACAAAACAATAAGCTTAAGAGTGATGCTTTTATCCTTTATTAAAATTAGTTTAAGATGAACGTTTAATACATTTGGCCAGAAGGATAAGGCATGAATTTTGAATACAGCAAAGAACATCTTGCTTTCAAAGAGATGGCAACAAACTTCGCGCACGATAAGCTTAAACCTTTTAGTCGGAAATGGGATGAAAAGGCTTATTTTCCTGTCGATACTTTAAAAGAGGCGGCGGCATTAGGCATGAGTGGTATGGTGGCGCGTGAGGATATTGGCGGCGCTGGTATGACACGCTTGGATGCGGCCATTGTTTTTGAGGCGCTGGCGCAAGGGTGTGTTACCACAAGCGCTTATTTATCCATTCACAATATGGTGACTACTCTTATAGATACTGCGGCAGAGCCTGCCTTGCGTGCTATATGGGGGCCTAAATTAACGCGCATGGAAGTGTTAGCTAGTTATTGTTTAACTGAACCTGAGGCAGGCTCTGATGCAGCTTCTTTATCCACACGCGCCATACGCCAGGGTGATAAATACATTGTCAATGGTTGTAAAGCATTCATTTCTGGTGCCAGCGTAAGTGATATTTACCTGTGTATGGTACGTACCACCGATGACCCGTATCACGGTATTTCCTGTCTTTTAATTGAAAAAGATACCCCTGGTTTAAGCTTTGGCAAGCTAGAACACAAAATGGGTTGGCGAAGTCAGCCAACGGCTATGGTACATTTTGATGATTGCCAGGTGCCAGTGAATCATTTAGTTGGTCAAGAAAACGAAGGGTTTAAGCTAGCGTTGCAAGCATTAAACGGTGGACGCGTTAATATTGCCGCTTGCTCTTTAGGGGGTGCTGCAACTTGTTTGGAATTAACTCAACGCTATTTAAACGAACGGCACCAATTTAAACAGCCTTTAGCGAAAATGCAGGCTTTGCGTTTTTATTTCGCTGATATGGTCACAGCCTTTCATGCAGCACGTTTGATGGTTTATCAAGCGGCCGAAGCGCTTGATAAAAAAAAGCCAGATGCGGCGCTTTATTGCGCTATGGCTAAACAGTATGCAACTGAGTTGGCGTTTAAAATAAGCGATAAGGCCATGCAATTGCACGGTGGTTATGGCTATTTAGCCGATTATGAAATTGAACGGTTGTTTCGTGATTTACGTGTGCATCAAATTCTTGAAGGTACCAATGAAATTATGCGTGAAATAATTGCTAAAGCGACATTAGATAAATTCTCTTTCATTAATTAACCGGGGTGTTTTATGAGCATACTAGAGTGTGTAACGCATGAGGGCATTTTAACTTTAACTTTGCGTCGCCCAGATAAGCTTAACGCATTAAATCATGAAGTATTAACTTTATTAAAAGAAGCGTTAGAAGAAGCTCACCATAACTCAGATATACGCGCTTTGATGATAACAGGTACTCAAAAAGCTTTCTGTGCCGGCGCTGATATTGATGAGCTTGCTGTATGTAATGCCGAAACAGGCTATCAGTTTGCCCAAAAGGGGCAGGCTATTTTTCGACAATTAGAAACACTTGGTAAACCCTCTTTAGCCTGTGTCAATGGCTATGCTTTTGGGGGTGGTTGTGAATTAGCGATGGCAGCAACGTTGCGTATTGCGAGCACAAATGCACGTTTTGGCCAACCTGAGGTTAAATTGGGTGTTATTCCAGGTTATGGTGGTACGCAGCGTTTAGCGCGTCTTGTTGGCAAAGGGCGGGCGCTAGATATTTGCCTCACTGGGCGCTTTATTGATGCGCAAACGGCACTTAATTGGGGATTGGTAAGTGAAGTCGTTGAACCAGAACATTTATTAAAACGCGGGTATGAGCTTTTACAAACCATTTTAACTATGGCGCCTTGTGCGGTAAAAAGTGTGATGGAAGTCATTGATTATGGCTATAACTTATCTCTGCCTGAAGCGCTTCACCTAGAGGCCATGCACTTTGCTAAAATGTGTGCCACAGAAGATAAAACCATTGGTACACAAGCTTTTTTAGCCAAAAAAACTGCTGACTTTAAAGGAGTATAGGATTTGGCTGATATCGAATTTGCTGTTAAGCATCATTTGGGTTTGATTTACTTAAATCGCTTAGATGCCTTAAATGCGCTGAGTTTAGCGATGATTGAAGCCTTAACCGCCAAAC
The DNA here is from genome assembly GCA_002863045.1 of Legionella sp. GTDB lineage: Bacteria > Pseudomonadota > Gammaproteobacteria > Legionellales > Legionellaceae > Legionella_C. Next base: position 100,788 of record PKDH01000067.1, on the reverse strand, counting down.
TTCTGGCCTGGCAGGCAGATGCTGATATTCATGCGGTGGTCATACAGTCTGCGCATGACAAAGTATTTTGTGCCGGAGGCGATATTAAATGGCTCTATCACATGGGGCGTCAAGCTAAATTCGATAAGCAATTGCATTTTTTTAAACAAGAATATCGTTTAAATTATCTAATTTCTCAATATCAGAAACCCTATATTGCACTACTTGATGGCTTAACATTAGGCGGAGGGGTCGGAATTGGGTTGCATACGCCTTTTACAGTTGCCAGCGAACAATTTGCTTTTGGCATGCCAGAAACTGCCATTGGTTTTTTTCCAGATGTTGGCGCGGGTTATCTTTTAGCACGTTGCCCTTGGCCAATCGGTGTATATTTAGGTTTAACCGGTGAGCGCTTGAATGCTGAGCAAAGCCGGCAGTTCAATTTAATTCAATATCGTATGTCATCAAAATCGCTGCCAGCACTTTTGGACGCCCTAATAACCCTAGATTTAACCACCGCGGCACATCAACAAGTAAAAGGCTGTCTTAAACGCTTTGCAAGTGCAGATGCTCCGGCTTTAAATTGTGAGAAAAAAGACATTGAGTCTGCCTTTTCAGGCAATACGTTGCAAGCGATAATGCATCATCTGCAACATACTACCCATGGGCAGGCAGATTATTATCAGCTACTACAAAAACGCTCACCGATAAGCTTATGTGTGACATTAAAACATTTACAACAAGCGCGCTATCAATCACTTAAAACCTGTTTGAATCAAAATTATCAGTTGGTACAGCATTTTATCCATCAGCCTGACTTTTATGAAGGAATTCGCGCGCTAATCATTGAGAAAGATCACGCGCCTTGCTGGCAGCCTGCTTATCTAGAAGATATTAAGCCTGAGCAAATTGCAGCTTATTTTGTTGCTAATGCCGGATCATCACCGGCAATTACATAACCTTTTTGACAATAATTTTTTAAGTGCGTGCGGGGATTTTTAACAGCATACAAATGCGCTTTATTAAAGCGCTCACAAATAAACGTCGCAGAGTAGCTTTTTAAACATTGCGCCAGTTTAGTCGTTGTCAGGCATTGAGGCAAAATATCCTCGCCATCATTGCCAAGTAAGTTGAAGTGTTGGTGATGCCAATGAGTGTTATCTGAGGTGAAAAAAGTGGTGATGTTATTAAGTGAGGCATCTTGATTAAAATTAAAACGCTTCATTGCTGAGTAATTACCATGATTGGTACTAATGGCAGGCGTTACATACACAAAAACGACTTGTTGATTGGATAATCTAATTTCACGTACTTCATCATAATGGCTGTGTCCAGCTAATATGGATACTTCTTGGTTGTGATCGACCGCAATATCTAATAAAGCAAGAAAATTTTTTAGAAGTTTGGGTTGCCAAACGGGCTGTTGATGATAATCCAACCCAGGCTCTTCATGCATGGCAATAAGTAATTGCTTGGCGCGAATGGTTTGTAATTGTTGTTTTAACCAAAGAAGTTGCGCTTTAGCGTCTTTTGTTTGGTTAGGATAAGGCCAAGTCCATAAGGGACGTTGGCTAAATTCGTTGGCATTTAACACAATTAAAGCAATGTCATGATTGTGGGGTAAGACATAAGTACTATAATAGCCATGCGTGCGCATATGAGCATCATTAATGATAAGATTTTCACAGCGCGTACAGGATTGATGTTGCCAGTTATCAGCTTGATTTAGAGGTGATTGACCTTTGGCATTGGTAAATGATTGATAATCACCAGCCAATGAATCGTTGTTACCTGGTACATAAAATAGAGGTTTTTGTTGCGTATATTGGGCTAAATCATGAAAAACAATTTGTTCTAACAAACGCTTATGTTTAACACTCATTAAACCATGGCGTGGTAAATCCCCTAAAAATATCACGAAATCAACCTGTGCGCTTAACTGTTGAAGTTTGGCTAACGTTGCACGCCACAAAACTGGATCTGTTTCACCATAATATCCAGGCTTTAAAGTATAGTGAATGTCTGAGATGGTTAAAAAAGATACTGCATGGCTATGAAAACTTATCAATAAATTAAAAAGCCAAATGATAAAGATAGAATATAGGCTCATACGGATGCATTGCTTAAAAAATTATAAATTATCATGATAAAGGTTTAGCCTGATTAAAAATATGATAAATTTAGTTAATTTTCTTAAAATTGAGTTTTTTATGCCTCTATTTAATCGATTTAAACTAGACAAAGTTGAACTTAGTGGAACAGTTAATCCAATAAATTCAGTAATGGTCACAGATGAACCAAACCTTGAGACCTTGGATACGAGCATGTCTAGCGCAGATTTTCTAACGCTAATTGATTCAGTAAATTCAGATATAACTTTTCACGTGGCTTGTAATATTTTGCGTTATTTACAGCATGAAAGGTGTTTTGATTACTCAATCGAAAAAATAACACGAGCTTATCAATATTTTATTTCACTAGGATTTAAGTCAGCAGAAGCAGAGCAATTAATTATTTTTTTAAAAAAAAGTACTGATAAATTCATTGAGTGTTTTAATTGTGCTTCACATGTTTATATTGTTGAAGATTTACACCGAATGATATTCCGTTTTGGTGTTGACAAAATAAAATATGGTATGGCTGCCATCATCACTCTGGTCGTTTGTATGCGGTTTAGGCCTATACCAAATGAATACATCAAGATTCAATTTTTAAACCTAATGGCCAGAGATAGTGGTGCAAAACAGTTAGATGTATTTAGAATCGCGCGTTTAATTTGGTTAGAAATTAATGTCGTTAATTTAGTGCAACTATTAGAGCTATCGTGGTCGCCTGACTTAATTCGTTTTGAATTATTAAATGGGCTATGTAAACTTAATGAAGCCCAGCAGCAAAATCTAATACATGCGCGCATTACAGGAAGCATGCTCATTCAATTAAGCGCATGTGAAAATGCTCAGTCTAAATTAAATTTTTTAATAAACCTTGATGCTACCCAAGTATGCTGGCTGACAATATTAGACTTAAAGGATGGCAAATTAATGAGTATTTTAATTCAACCAGAGGGCGAGCAGGCCTTATTAAATTTATTTACGACCGCTAGAATACTTCTTAATCTAGGTTTTCAATCAACCGATTTGATTGAAATTATCCAAAAAAAAGGCAATACGCAAACGCTCATTTATCTTGCTCAAACACAATTTTTATTACAAACATTACAATTTAGTCATAAGGAATTGCTTAATTTGGCTAATTGTGTAGATAGCAGCCAAAAAATTAAAACTCTGGTTAATATTTTATCTCGTTGGCCATCACATAATTTAGACATTAACCAACGCTGTTGCATCATTCGATTTATAAATAAAACAAGTTTTAATGAGCAAATAGCAATTTTAGCAATGTCGCCAGCCAGTCAACGAAAACTTTTAGGAAACTATATTGAAAACCCAAAAATTTGGCCAAAAATAAATCTAAAATTAACGCAATCTGCATCTAATGCGTACCAATCTTTTACATTACCCTTGGATACGCAAGCTCAAGCTAATCAGAATATCGGTTTTTTTAATCCAGCGCCTAGCGTCTTGTTAAAGCGAACTCGTCGAGAAGAAAAAGGTGCTAAAATCCCATTTAAAACTAGGAAATACCACTAAATTTACCTAAAATAGCGTTTTTTTTAAAAGGAAAATAGTTTGAGTGATCACCCAGATGATTTTGCAAAAAGACGTACTTTTGCCATCATCTCGCATCCGGATGCGGGCAAAACCACTGTAACAGAAAAGCTTTTACTATTTGGCGGTGCCATTCAGCTTGCCGGTACAGTCAAAGGCCGAAAAGCAGACCGCCATGCGACGTCTGATTGGATGGAGATGGAAAAAGAGCGCGGTATTTCAGTGACCACTTCAGTGATGCAATTTATGCACAATGAATGTGTGATGAACCTGTTAGACACGCCAGGCCACGAAGATTTCTCTGAAGATACTTATCGCACATTAACAGCAGTTGATTCTGCCTTGATGGTGATTGATGTGGCCAAAGGTGTTGAAGCGCGTACCATTAAACTTATGGAGGTGTGCCGGCTGCGCGATACCCCGATTATGACCTTTATTAATAAACTTGATAGAGAAGGTAAAGAGCCAATTGAGCTTATAGATGAAGTGGAAACGGTATTAAACATTCAGTGTGCGCCGGTCACGTGGCCTGTTGGCATGGGCAAGCGTTTTAAGGGCATCTATCATTTATATCAAGATAAAGTTTATTTGTATCAACCTGGTCAAAACGCACAAAAGCAACAGGCGGTTATTATTGAGGGGCTGAATAATCCTGGGTTAGATGAGTTATTAGGCGAGATGGCTCAAGAACTACGCGATGAGATTGATTTGGTTAAAGGCGCATCGCATGCATTTGATGTAACTGACTTTTTGGCTGGCAAATTAACCCCAGTTTATTTTGGCTCAGCAATTAATAATTTTGGCATTAAAGAGTTATTGGATGATTTTGCGACATATGCCCCACCGCCTAAACCATGCCCGACTCTAGAGCGCATGGTACACCCTAATGAAACCCAATTCAGCGGCTTTGTGTTTAAGATTCAAGCTAATATGGACCCCAAGCATCGCGATAGAATGGCGTTTATGCGAATTTGTTCAGGTGCTTATCAAAAAGGCATAAAAGTTCAACAACAACGTACCAATAAAGAAATGCAATTAAACAATGCGCTAACCTTTATGGCTGGTGACCGCACACAAATTCAGCAAGCTGTTGCCGGTGATATCATTGGTTTACATAATCATGGCACCATTCGTATAGGTGACACCTTTACTCAGGGAGAGCCGTTGAAATTTACGGGTATTCCCAATTTTGCGCCAGAGTTATTTCGTTTGGTGCGTTTAAAAGACCCTTTAAAGAGTAAAGCTTTGTTAAAGGGTTTAATTGAATTATCTGAAGAGGGGGCAACTCAAATTTTTAGACCGCTTAACAGCAATCAACTTATTTTGGGGGCGGTGGGTGTATTACAATTTGATGTGGTGGCGCATCGCTTACAGCATGAATATAAAGTGAATTGTATTTATGAAAATGTCAGTATTGCTTGTGCGCGTTGGGTACATGCCACCGATGAAAAAGCTCTGACCGCTTTTCGTACCAAAGCTTATGATTATCTAGCCCTTGATGGCAGCGATACATTAACTTATTTAGCGCCAACACGTGTTAATTTAAGCATGGCGGAAGAACGCTATCCTGAGATTAGCTTTGCTGCCACGCGTGAACATTAATAAATTTAACGCAAACGAATCGAGGATATGTCTTGGCTTAACGTTTGCGTAAGTTGATATACCGATGATTGTTGATATTTAAAAAATAAGTAGCGTGTTTTATTTTGGGTGCGTTCATATAACTTTTGTTGGTCGGGTATCACTAAACCGGCCACACTACCTAATATGCTACCAATCACACCGCCTTGTATACCACTCATAAGCGCTACGGCACTACCAACCGTTAAAATACCTAATAATGACCCCATAATACCGCCTAATATAGCGCCGGCCATACATCCTAAGATTACCCCAAGCAAAATGCCTGCTAAAGTCATGCTCAGAGTAGTTATTTTGATAGAAAAAGATGATTTGAAGGTAAGTTGATGCCGCAGCTGGTGCTCAAAAAGTGTATGACGATGTAAAAGTTCATCTAATAAAACAGTTTTTTCTTGGCACGATAAATGAGAATGTTTAAGAGCATGGATAGTGTTTTGATGGTATCGAATGAACTTTATAAGTAGCTCAATCAATTGATGTTGTTCATAATAAGTTTTGATAAGTTGGCGATGAATATAAGCTTGGCTTAATTGGTGTTGCAATTGTTCTTGAATGTTGATCAGTAAATCTTGATGAGCAAAATTATTTATATCTTGAGTTAAACGAGCGATACAATCAAATCCTGCAAATAAGTAAGGCTCTTGGTGCTTAAGCTTGTATAAAAAGCTGACAAAAACTTTTTTTTGCGCCAAATGTTTTGCTGAGTCATCATTCAGCTGATTCAAAATAACGTGTTGTTTGGTAAAACTTAAGCTACATAAATAATGTAAAAACAAGGTATATACATGTTGCTGGCGTCCGCGTAACTGTTCAAGTAAAAAACACTCAATCTGCTTTAAATTAACCGAAAAATTACTTGATACCGTGCTAATCCCAATACGTTTGGCAAAGCGTTGTACAATAAGAGGCTGTCGTTCATAAATTATTAAGGCTTGCACAAGTTCGCGCAATTGATGTTGTAACCTTGCGCCATCCATCATAGCAAAACCGGCAAGTGCTGTATAAAATTCAAGATTATCATCTAACAAAGCCGGTGCAATGTGATTGATATAAGCAGGAGGCGCGTTTCTAGACGGCAGATAGCGAAATAAATTATGTAAACGATTTAAATGAATTTTATGATCAAATTTACGAGCTAAAGGCCATCTAAAATCACCAAAAGCACCTCCAAAATCGATATGAGTGGTATAGGTATTATCAAAATTTGGTAATAGATAGATAGTTTGGTTTATTTGAATGGCACGCATCTCGCGAGATTTTTCAAATTTTATTAAATCAGCTTTATCCTCAACTAGGTAAAACTGTTGATTGTTTGAGGTATTAATCTGCCGATAAGGCATCTTACCTGAAGGCTCTTGCGAGCATAACCAGCCGGTAATTTTAGAATCTTGATAAAGGGGTAGCCACGCTTTATCATCAGCTGATTTTAAAGGAATAACCCCTATATTTTCAAAATGCGTATCAGGGTCATCTACGATGGCGCGCATGGCCATGCCATGGCTTAAATTCGGATATCGCCCGGCAAGCATCATCGCTTCGATGATTTTATCATGCTTTAAAAACCCTGGCCGTCCTTTAAGAGCTTTCGGTTGTTGAAAACCTTTTGAATCTTTAAGGGGTCGATATTCAGCTAAGTTAAACAAAGCCAAATAAGCATCGATATGTAAATCACTAAAATTTGCATATATTTTAGAGGCGACGTAGATTTTTGGTGGTTTATTGGGTTTAGATGCAGCAATTTGCACAAATTTTACATCGGCAATCAAATCTGGGTTAAGGCCTAAGTCTTGCGCAATACCACGCATGAATTGCGCGCTTAAAACTTCACTAATGTTTTTATCTTGTTTGGGATCTTGTTTAAGGAAATACGCAGGATACGTTGAGTTTTTTGGTTGATATAAGCCACCCAATTTACCAGCATTATTGGCGCCTTTGGTTTTTGGAGCACAAAGATCCCATTGGGTTAAATTGAAGTCACTGATAACTGGGTTGGGCATGATGATTGCAATAGCAAAAGCGCAATAACCTAATTAATTAGGTATGGCACATAGCTTTTACAGGAATATCCGAGGTATTGGTAAATTCTACTTGTGCAGCGGCTTGGGCGCTTAATGTGATTGTTTCACCATGATGAACTGTGACGTCAATCTCATCACCTTTTTTTAAAGGGAGGTTATTGATAGTACCTTCACGACGCAATGCCTTGACATGTAGAGTTGCATTATCTTGCTCGTTTTGTAATGAAATTAAACAAGTTGCTTTTATAGGGAAAATGGTGAAGTTGGTAATAACTTCAGATTGATGCGGCATAAAATCAAACGACACACTAGCAGCAAATGTATGCGTGCTGATAAAAGATGCGGCACACAATAAACCTGTGGATATAAAACGTAACATAAATTTTCCTTAAAGAAGCATATGATTCATTAATATGGATAATGAATTAACATAGTAATTAAGAAAAGAAAAACGGCAGAACGCCGTTTTCCCAAGAAAAAAATGATTTAAGAAACGACTTCAACTTGCTCAGCTTGGGGGCCTTTTTGACCTTGACTAGCGATGAACATAACGTTCGCGCCTTCAGCTAAAGTTTTAAAACCAGAACCTAAAATTTCACTAAAGTGAACAAAGTAATCTTTACCGTTACTTTCGATAAAACCAAAACCTTTGCCTTCATTGAACCATTTAACTGTACCGCGTATTTTTTCTGCCATGTTGTTTCCTTTATTTTACGTACTTTGCAACGTTTATCATGTCTTTAATTAGTACATAGATAAGCGTTTGGTAGCCGATTATAGGTAAACAAAATCAATTTAGCAAACATTTAGTGTGATTGATGGTTATCAAGCAATAATTGATCGATTTTAGCGGCACAAATAAAATCATTCATCGTAAGTCCTTCTAAGGCATGCGTTGTCAAATGAACATGACAATAGTTGTACCCTAATTTTAAATCTGGATGATGATTTTCAATATTGGCAATCCAGGCAATGGCATTAGCAAACGACATGGTTTCATAAAAATTATTGAATTTAAATTCGCGTATAAGTTTGGTCTTACTCTCAACTTGCCAGGCATTATCAAGCTGCGGTAACAAATTTGTAATTTGCGTTGACGTTAAGGCTTGGCCAATGCCCTCACAAGACTCGCAATGCTTTTGGGTTAAATCACTCATAAAGTTAAACTCCATCATTAATCTAAAAGCGCAGTGTAAACCTATAGTAAGTTATATGTCTAAATATGCTTGTATTTTTAGCATAAAAACCTTTATGCTAGGCATTCTCCAACCTCAGGACATACCATGTGTCGCTATCAAGGCTTTACTTTGATCGAAGTACTGATTTCATTAGGACTTGTGATTGTGTTTACGCTTAATCTACAACAACAGCAATACGCTTTGTTACAAATGAGCCAAAAACTTAAAAATACCGATTTTGCCAGTCAATTCATCACCACCTGTGAGCGCTCATTTATAGCTTTATGTCGTCATTATTTTTAAAGCAAAAGCAAGGTTTTAGTTTGATTGAACTATTAATTGCCATAAGTTTAACCACAGCTATTTTGGCCTTGTTGGTACAATGCTTTTTAGCTTGTCAAAGCAATTATCGTGTTTTTCAAGCGCAATTAGAATCTTTTTATGACACGCATTTGGTAAGCGTGCTGCTGCAAAATAGTCTTAAAAAAGCCGGCTACACACCTTGCGGTAATATCGAGTATCTAAAATTTATCAAAGAAAATAACAGCCAGTTAACCAATTGCAAAGCGGTGGTGATTAAACCTAATTTCCTTCAGATAAGGCGTATGAATGAAGTTAATTATACAATTAATCAAATTTTTTCACGCGACAAGGTTTTAATTAACCAACGTTGGACGCATCCTCTGACGCATCCGGTGTTGCTTGCCGATTGTTACCAAGCAATTAAACGTTTTATTGTTCATGTTAAACATACCAACGTTGGCAGCATTTTAACGCTTAATCAGCCGATACCTGCCTTGTTTTCTCATCCTAAATTTATAGGTGAGTGGCTTGACGAAACATTTGTTATTCGCCCTGACACTCACAAAAAACCCACACTTTTTTATCATCTATTAAAAGCCGAAGCATTAACGTCAAGCATTCATACACTGTCTGCAACGTTTGACCGACCACAAAAACAAATCACCGTGACATTGTTAACTGATAGTAAACCCATACAATTTATGGTTAGGATACGCAATTTATGAAAGGGTTTGTGTTGCTAAGCACCTTACTTTTTATCAGTTTATTATCGCTAATTGTATTAAGTAACAGCCAACTTTTTGTGATGCAAATAAAAGCTTTGGCTCATATAAAAGAAGATTTAGAGCAAAGTGTTGATTTAGAGCGTGTGATGGTTAAAGTGATAGACCTTATAAAAAGTAAAACAATCAATCTGCAGCCATATTATACAGATACACTAATGCTTAAAAAGCACACGTTTGCGTATGATTTGCAGGCTTTAGGTATTGACCAACAGATATGTTGGCGCGCCGGGGAGGTGATGCTTGCGACTTCTCACTGGCAAGTTCGAGTGACCGATGGGCAAAAAATGCTGATAGTACGATTGGCTTTGCCAGTATTAAGTGAAAAATGTGGGCCTCACGCCAAGCGTGTCATCCATGCAAACATCCTAAGCTGGAATGAAGTGAATCAAAAGGTGCTAACGCTTTAACATTAGGTAAGGTAATATAACCAAATTTAAGAGAATATGGGTATGAATCGAGATAAATTCGCTGTGTTCGCTTACTGGCCTCAAATAGCGACTTTTATGATTATTACCGCAGCCTTTATCGGTTATCGCTATTTTGCTTATTATAATACTTGGTCAAATGATGCGTATGTATCAGCAGATATCGTCAATGTGGCACCAGTGGTATCAGGGCTTATTACCAAAATTTATATCAAAGACAATCAAGCAGTTAAAAAAGGTCAAGCTTTGTTTCAGATAGATATCAGGCCGTTTGATTATGCCTTACAAAAAGCCACAGCGCATCTTAAACAAGCGCGATTAAATCTTGCGGATACTAAGCTTAATCTTATTATCGCCAAACAAACACTTGCTCGTGAAGAAGATTTACTGGCACTGATTCAAGCACATGCCAAGCGTTTCCGTGTGCTGGCGCAAGACAAAGCTTTATCATTAATAAAGTTGCTTGATATTGAAACTAAAATTAAAGAACAAGAAACCAAAGTTTTGATTGCGCGCCAAAGATTAAATCTTGCGCAAAAGCGCATCAATACTTATGCCTTAGAACAAGCTCAAGCAGAAGTAGCTAAAGCGACTTATGATTACAATCATGCGCTGATTCGTGCACCCATTGCCGGTTATATTACTAATTTCAATATACTACCCGGGCAATATGTGCACAGCGGTCAATCTTTATTTGCCTTAGTTGATACCAGTCACTGGTGGGTTGTCACCCGTTATCGTGAAACAGCTATTCGCTTAATTAAGCCTCATGATAAGGTCAAAATCAACCTAGATATGTATCCTGATAAAGTTTTTTATGGTCATGTTTCAAGTATTGGCTGGGGTATTAATCGCATACAAACGGGTAATGTTGCACCATCCACACTTGAGTATTTAGAGCCTACCGAGTATTGGATAAAAATAGCCCAGCGTTTTCCTGTACGTATTGATTTTGATAGCATTGACTCTGATTTTCCTCTGCGTATTGGCGCTAGTGCGACCACACGCACTTTGAACCATGGGTAGTCTTAGTGTTGAAAATAGGGCAGCTATCCGTACGGCGGTGGCATCGCTTATAGCAATTCTATTAGCTTTTGCTTTTCACCTTGAAAAACCTTACTGGTCTGGTATGTCGGTGGTGATTGTTGCCAATGTTTATGCTGGCAATATCGTTGATAAAGCATTTATGCGTATTTTGGGTACCATCATTGGCGCTATTTTAGGCTATTTTGTAGCCCGTTTTGTAGCCAATAGCTTTTTCCTTTATTTGCTGGTGAGCTTTTTTATCGTTACTTTAGCGGTTTATTATCATACGTTTAGCCGTTTTGGTTATGCTTATATCTTAGGGGCATTGAGTGCATTTATTGTTATTGCTGATATCCCTATTAATGCCAACCATGCTTTTTTTATTGCGGTGTGGCGCCCTGTTGAAATTGGTTTGGGCGTACTTGTGGCATCGGTTTGCGCTTTTGTGCTATTACCTAATTTTGTCCATGATAAAGTTAAAACAGAAGTAAATGCATTATTTTTAGAAGCACGACACTTAATCAATAACTTACATCAGCTATTACGCTATGAAAAACCTTATTCAGTACAAGAATATCAGCAAGATTTGCTAAATTTCCGCACAAAAATTGTAAAATCATATGATGAACTTAAAGTCATGAGCCGTGAGCTTGGTGTCAACGCTAAAGATTTACATTTATTTAGTTCCTTACTTGATGCATTGTATGCTTTATTTCATAGCATCTATTATTATGTATCAACGCATGATTTAGCTGCACAACGTTTGTTTTTAAAAGCAAATAAGTTATCACCTCAATTGTTTTTTGAGGCGACTTTGCTTGATTTACAAGAGCTTGAACAGCATTTTCTAACCCAAACTCATGAATCTTTCGGCAGTAAAACTCATGAATCTTGTCGCGCCATTGAACAAAAAATGAGCGAGCAGTTTAACGAGTATTTAGCTGTGTATCGCATGCATGGTTTGATATGGATGCATTTTATTCGGCAATTAGCTCGCGTTTTGGGCGTGCGCCCAATGCTTAATCAACTCACCTTTATCAGCTATACGGCACAACTGCGCAGGCAGCCTGAAGTCATTGTGCATAGTTTAAAAGCAGGCCTCACAGCGGTAGTGGCTTTACTATTTTGGTTATTAAGCAATTGGCCTGGCGGTTTAAGTGGCATTGTTAGCAGTATCGTCATTGCCATGCGGCGTAATTTTCATGAGATGAAAAATATTGGCACCTATCGCTTGATAGGGTGTGGTATCGGTGGGGTGGCGACGTTATTTTTAATGGGATTTTGGGAAATAAATTTATACGTCTTTGCGTTGGCCATATTGTATTTGGTTTGGCTTTTCAGTTACTTTTCTTTTCACTATACGCGTTATAATTATCTAGGGTTGCAAGCGTCTGTGGCCCTTATCATGACCCTTGCGCAAGAAGGAGGACCACCTACCTCCATACGTGCGCCTCTTGAGCGCCTAAGCGGCATTATCATTGGGATTGTGGCAAGTTTTATTGTGGCTAATTTAATTTGGCGAACCGACTTAGTCAGTGTACTCAAGCGCCAAATCACCCGAATTAAATTAATGCTGCATCATAATGCTTGTTGTTATTTTGCCAAAGACCCTACACCTAAATACTTTGATGTGGCGCCAGCGCTGCGATATTGTGATGAATTACTAGAAACACTTGCTGAAACTCAAAACCTACCAAAGGTTCATCAGGCATTACAAACCACTTTAATAGCGCTACAGCGCTTTGATAGTATTTTATTAACCATGCAGCAAACTGTGCATGTTAATGCCGCTAAAATAACCATCAAACAATTAAGCTTGCCTGATCCAGCCGCATTTTCAGCCGAAATGGAAAATTTGTTTCAGCAAATTTTACATGCACCTAATGTAGCCAATTTAACACTTTATGAGCTAGAAAATGTGTTTGCTTATGTTTATAACCTAAAGCAGCTTGATCAAATTCGCTTTACATTGTAAATAACTCTGCTGTATGATCAAAAAAAATTCTAAATGCAAGTATTTTGTATGATAACACTCCATTACCCAACTTCGAAAATAGTTAAAGTTGAGATAGAAACTTCTCCCTACCAAACCAGCCTGATAAGGCTTTATCATGCTTCCAAAGAAGATGCACAAGCGTCACTAGATGCCTTACAAAAATACGTTGAAGCTCAGCATGCTGATATCAATAATATACATACGCATGCTGGTGTGATAACCGCTAAAGCCGTTATTCCGGAAAATCTGTTAAGAGCGTTCATCGATGAGTTATTTGAAAATAAACGCATTGTCGCCAGCCAAAGAGCTGATATCGAAAATGATTTACGGATGGCCGAAGGCCATTTAGCTTATGCACGATTAAGTGGTTCAACCCTCACGCAAGCACAACAAGATATGTTGCATGAAATGTTAAGTCCCTATGTCGATGCAGTTGCGGAAGTATCAGAAGATTATAAGTTAGTTTGTACTTTGTTCGAACATATTTTTGCTAAAAATTTTTCTAATGAAAAAAACAATGTTTTAAAACTTATCCGTAATTCAGGTCAGTCAACTGAGTTTTGCCGCACTCTAATGGATTGCCTGAAAGCACTTAATCGTATCTGCTGGGGTAAAGCTAATCTAGAAAGCACTTTTACAAGGTTAGGGGCGAGCGTTCCGAATTTGACCACCCAAAGAATGATTGCAGCGAATTTTTGCCTAGATGCGCTTTTTGGTCGTTTTAATACTTTATCAATTGACACCCGATTTGATTGCGCGGCTAAACTTTTTATTATGGTGGATGAAAAACAACATCGTATTTACCCAGGCCATAATGATAAAATTTTGGCTAATATTTTAGCAGAGAAAATAACGAATACGGATAGCTTTTTTACCTTTGCCGCGTTTAATGGTGCGCATGCAATGATTGCCAAAGTGGTAGAAAAAGTATGTGTGACGCAAGATGCACAAGAAAGTTTGAAAGCCCTCAAAAATTCAGCGGTTTTAGATGCAACGATAGCCACTCTCACACCATTACAAACACTTTCACCAGCATTATCTACAAGCAATCTAGCTGCTCTATCGCTTTTTTCACGAAATGCTGATGTAGACTCATCAGATGCTGAGTGTCACTCTCTTCAAACACTTAACGCACAAAATTTAAATTAATTTTCGTTCTAAATAAGTAACATTATGACTATTTATTGAATAATAAGTTTATATATCATAAAATATGAAATTATTTTGTAAATTTTAAAAAGTATGATTCATCCATTATTTGTTTACCTATTTTTCGTAGATCTAGCCAGTTTATATGAACAAACTTACAAAAAATATTCCATAAGAGAGCCAAAGTATGGGGTAGCGTGGCTTGAAGCTTATCTTTTTGCCTATCAATATTCAGGTCAAAAAGGGCGGTTATCGCATGAATTAATATTAGGAACTCACAAAAAGGCGATGGCTTGGCAAAATCCAACAAATAGTGTTTTAGCTGGTCATTATAAAAATTGTCATAATCATTTTCAAGCTCACCCAAGCCATGTACTTTACGAGGGATTATATTGCCTCAACCAAACTTATAACATGAGCCATGAAGGTGTTCATCAATTTATCGATAAAAATCTTACAGAGCATTGCACTTATCAAACCACCATAGTTTTTACCATTAGTGATCCTGAAAACTCACACATACAAAGACAACTGTTCGTAGAAAGTTTTAACCCAGAAACGCATTTATTCCATTATGTTGAATTTGAAAATCAAACTTTAGAAAGTAGTGATGCAAAAGATTCCTTAACAATCCATCAATTGGTTGATAGCTATCTACAAAACTCAACCATATCAATCAAGATATATCCTGCTGAAAAGTTAAGTGTGTCAGAAATACATCTGGCAACCAAAGCTCGGATGACCACCATCATTGATAATTTCAATCAAAATATTGAGTCATGTCGCACAGATGAAGAACGGTTTAAAACCATTATCAATACCATTCAACAAATTGACCAATGTCATCCCTTTATTGATGGCAATATTCGGTGTTGCTATGTTTTACTGAATAAATTATTGGATGATTTTAATCTGGGCAAAACCTTACTATATAATCCAAATGGGTTTGATTTATATACGCTTGAGGAGTTATATGATTTGGTCAAACAAGGGCAAACGCATTATCGAAAGCTTTATTTGCATCAAAGCTCGGCGCCTTTTAAGTATCAATATAGTATTTTAGGTTATGATGCTTCTGTGAATTGTCTACCTCAAAAAATGCCTGATGTGAGTGACGCTTTATTGCAGCAATTCCAATCCGTTGTTATCGCGCAAGATCCTCGGTTATCACAACCCATCCAAGCTGCTAAGTTGGGTTTATTTGCTGCCAAATCTCATTTTTGTAAAAATGACTTAATTAATCAATTGATTGAAGAGGGCAGTTACAATCAAGCCTTACAAAAATTATGTCGTACGACCCAACATAAAAATTTAATTCTTAAATTATTACAACAATTTCCTGAAGTTAATCCCATGGCTAAAACCTGTGATAATCAAACAGCTTTTGATTTATTGATATTAAATGAATGTTTAACTCATGATGAGAAAGAAGAGGTTGTCGAAGTTTTAAAAAATTATAGCTTATTAAGTTTCGCTCTTTAAATAATATAATTTATTTATTTTTCAAATAAATAATCAAAATGATTATTTATTGTTTTAATTGAATATATAAAGTAAAATGTGATTACATTTTTAATAATGAGTAATATCGATGATAAATGATAAGTTTGTATATTTATTGATAGCAGAGCCCGCCTGCGCTTCTGAAAAATCTTATTTTGACTTTTGTGAAAAAGAACCAGGCTGTGGACCTGCTTGGCTTAGAGCTTATCTTTTCGCGTATCAATATAAAGGTTTAAAAGGGCAGTTATCACACCAATTATTATTAGGCACCCATAAAGAAGCTATGGCTTGGCAAAATTCGCAAGATAAAGCTTTGATAGGCCAATACAAGCATGTACATAATCATTTCCAAGCTCTTCCGAATCATGTTTTATTTAATGGCGAACACCGCATCAATCGAACGTATACTATGAGCAGGGCGGGTGTCCATGAATTTATCGCGAATGATTTTAGACGTTATCGTGAATTTGGTACAAGCATCAGTTTTACTCAAAATAATTTAAAAGATATCAATACTCAAAGCGCCTTATGTTTAGAAAGTTTTGATCCGGTTACCCAGTTATATCATTATACTGAATCTAAAGAAGGTGCAATCACTGCTGATACTAAAGATGCGCTAAAAGTTCACAAAATAGTTAATAGTTACCTACAAAATCCCACCGTATTAGTCACCATGCAACCAGCTGAAAAATTAAGTGTATGGCAAATACAGGCTGCAACAAACGCGCGAATGACTATCATCATCGATGAATTTAATCAAATCATTCAACAATGTCACACCGATGAAACACGCATTCGGGCCATTATTAAAACCATTCAGCAAATAGACCAATGTCATCCTTTTATCGATGGAAATGTGCGGTGTTGTTATATTCTATTGAATAAATTATTAGATGATTACGGGTTAGGTAAAACGTTGTTATTTAATCCTAACGTTTTTGATCTACATGCGCTTGATGAATTATATGACTTAGTGACACAAGGCCAGAGGTATTATCAAAAACTTGTTTTACATCAAAGCACATCACCTTTTGATTATCATCATACTATATTAGGCTATGATGTTTCGGTGTCTTGTGTACCGCAAGCCATGCCAGATGTGAGTGAGTCTTTGTTAGAGCAATTTAAATCCATTGTGATCAGGCAAGATCATCAATCAAAACAACGACCTACACAAACAGTTTATTTAAACTTGTTTGCCGCAAAAAATACTGCTTTTTGTGCAAATAATATAATTAATCAGTTGATTGAAGAGGGCAATTATAATTTAGCTTTACGAAAATTATGTTATGCAACTAAACAAAAAAAATTAATTCTTAAATTGTTACAACAATTTCCTGAGGTTAATCCTCTTGAAACAACGTCTAAAAACCAAACAGCGTTTGATTTACTAGCACTTAATTCACATCTAGATGCACAAGATAAAAAGGAAGTGGAAATGGCGCTTAGTCAATGTGTAACAACACTAGAGTCTGCTGACATTACATCAGCCGTCCTCTAAGTTCTGGGGATATTTCACCAGCCTCTAGAATATATATGTTATTGTTTATTGAGAAAAATGACTTTTCTGCTTGGTTGTGGCAGTCGATTTAAGCAAAGTAACGTTACTCATAATGGCACCTAAATTATCGGATGCAGGTGTAGCATGAAAAATACCATTTGATTGCTTGTCAAGCGGTAACTGCATAGGGCTGCCAATTAAAGCGCGTACTAATCTTGGACCTAATCCTGGCATACCAGCGTGCATGACTTTGCGATTATCGACAATTAAAATATCACCTTGCTGCCACAAACAAGATACATAATATTGTCGAATGAGCTGCGCTAATTCCTCGATTTGCGCGCTATCAAAACAGCTGCCCACTTTAGTTTCCGCTAATTTAGGCGTATCGTTTTGTGGTTTTTTAACCCAATAGGCCTTCATTTTATTAGCTAAAATTTTAAGAGAGTTTTTAGGTGAATAACAAAAAGACGCCAGGGCGATATAGATGCGCTCAATGACTTTAAATGCACTGGTTGGTAAACGCCACACTAAGCGATGCCAAAACCATGCGCGCCCCTGATAATCTTTGCTAAAAATGCGTCTTAATGCTTCGTTTAAGGTGGGCAATTCGAATAAATTGATATGCAAAGATTTTTGCTGCGTCACAGGATGGATTAAAACATTGGGCTTGTAGAGCATGGCCCACTTATGTTTATCACCAACGATAGGCACGCCAAACTGCTGGCAGATAGTTTCTACATCCTTAACCGGCAAATCGTAACGGTTAGCCACTTCTGAGAGAAGCCACTTGGTAACATAAAAAGTTTGGGATTCTAATTTTTCACGTAATGTTTTATCTAATTTTTTATATACTTTTTCCATATTAACCAAACCGGTTTCACCCCCTTGAGCAGAGGGTTTTAGGCAACAAAAAGCAATAAAAGCAGGCACATCGGTTGAATAATAATTCTCACTATGGAAACCACCTAAATAAAGCGTACCACCTGTTTTATAAACCGCATTGGTATGCAATACATAACGACATTTAGGCGCATGAATCCGACCTTCTTCGGCCATAAAAGCTTCACTAATGGGCTTGAAATGAGGAAGAGCAGTTATCACCGATTCAAAATCGGTATCACTTTGAATCTTAAAACCTCGTAATAAAATAGCGCCATAATGGGCAATATCTGCCAAGAGAGAGGCTTCATTGTTGGCAAGAAATTGCTGTAAAAAATCAAGGTTTTGATGTTTTAGAGCTTCAATAACCAAAGGCATGGCGGTTTCATCGGAAGTAAATAATCGTTCAGACGCATCAAGGGTGCGACAAGTGACGTCCGAGTAGGTAGATTTCATGTAGCGCCATCCTTAGCAAAAGAAGATATCAATGACTATAGCATAGCCTATGCCTGCGAAAGGATGGGCGATTTACACTTTTAGACGTGGTAATATGATTTGATATTTATTTCAAATTAATTTATTTATGCTCAGTGTCATCATTATTACTAAAAATGAAGCGCACAACATCGAGCGCTGTTTACAATCAGTCGCTTTTGCTCAAGAAATTATCGTGGTCGATTCAGGCAGTACCGATAATACAGCGATTATCGCCAAGCGCTTTACGCCTTATGTCTATACGCATGAAAACTGGCAGGGGTATGGCATACAAAAGCAACGTGCCCTTGGTTATGCTACCCAGCCATGGGTACTAAATCTTGATGCTGATGAAACAGTTACCCCACAATTACAGCAAACCATCATAAAGGCGATATCGTCTGCAGAAATAGATGGTTATCGTATTCCTATTGCGATGAATTTCTATGATAAAGCATTAGCGTATTCATCAAGCCCCGCACGACATATTCGTTTATTCAAACGTGAAGGTGCCCAATTTAGTACAGACATTGTGCATGAAAAAATTATATTACCCAAAACAGCGGTTGTTAAAAAATTAACCATGCCATTAATGCATCATTCTTTTCAAGATTTAAGTCACGCTTTATATAAAATTAATCGCTACTCATCTTATAGCGCCAAAATTCGACTTAAAACCAAAAAACCACCTGGTTTAGGCCGTGTTTTAGCCGGTAGTGTCTGGATGTTTTTACGTTGTTATATTTTGCAAAAAGGCTTTTTAGATGGCCGGGCAGGGTTTTTGATGGCGGTATTAAATGCACAAGGAACATTTTATCGTGGTATGAAACAAATTTATCCTGATAAGCATCAAGATAAATTACCCGAGGTGATAAAAGACAATTAAAAGGCTAATTTAAGCTTTTGCCAATATTGATTATATAAATTCAGGGTTGTCTCACCAACATCGCGTTGTATGTAACCTCTTTTAAGCACCTCTGTATTCGGGTAGACCATCGGATTGGTTTGCATGGCTTCTGGCAATAAAAGGCGTCCAGCTTTGTTGGTAATGGCGTGGCCTTCTGTACGGGCAATGGCCGCACCGACACTGGGTGTTAATAGAAAGTTAATAAATTGATAGGCGGCTTTTTTGTGCGGTGGGTTTTTGGGCATTGCCAAGCAATCAACCCAAATTACATAGCCCTCTTCAGGATAAACAAAGCGGATAGACGAATTTTCTTGATAAGCTTTATAAGCATCACCATTCCAAGCTGAACCAATCATGGCATCTTCATCAATCATCAAGGCTTGTACGCTATCGCTGGCAAAAAGCTTGATATTTGGCACCAGTGTTAACAAATGTTGATAAGCTTTTTTAATATGCTCAGGATCATCATCGTTAGGGTTATAGCCTAAGCTTAGTAGAGCCATGGCAAAGACTTCGCGTGAATCATCAAGTAGCATCAGTTGATGCTGCCATGTGGATGCCCATAACTGGCGCCAGGCAGTGATTGATGATTTTATAATGGCTTGATGGTAAAAAATGCCAGTTGCGCCCCAAATAAGTGGCATGCTGAACTGGTTATAAGCATCATATTCATTGTTTAAAAAACGTTTGTCCAAAAAACGATGATTAGGTAATTGATTTAACTCAAGAGGTTCTAACATGTGTTGTTTACGCATACGCTCAACAAAATAGGCGGATGGCATAATGACATCATAGTTATTTTGCCTTGTAGCCTTAAGTTTGGCATACATGGTTTCATTGCTATCATAAGTTGATAAATTGACTTTGATGTGCGTTTGCTGCTCAAATTGTTGTATGACTTTTTTAGGGATTTCGCCGCCCCAAATATAAACATTTACCACCGATTGTGCCTGACTTATCACGCTAAAAAAGCATATGATGCCCATGATTAGAAATTTCATTATGATTGTCTCGATAAGCGATGTGCACATAAAACCAGTAGTACGGACATACCAAAAATAAGGGTGCAAAGGGCATTTAGTTCAGGCGTGATACCAGCGCGTACCAGTGAATAAATAGTTAAAGGCAGGACGCTATATTCTGGTCCTGCAACAAAATAGCTAATGACTACATCATCAAACGATAAAGTAAAACTTAGTAACGCCGCACTTAAAACCGCCGGCCAAAGCAAAGGCATTAATATTCGCGTTAAAGCTTTGGTGCGACTTGCGCCTAAATCAAGTGCGCAAAAATAAATATCTTGGTTAAATGTCTTAATTCGAGTATGAATGGTTAATACCACAAAGGGTAAGCAAAAGGTGATATGAGCCAATAAAAGACTTAAAAATCCTAAAGGAAAATCAATTAAATTAAAGAAAACCAATAAAGCAATGCCTAATACTAAATCAGGGATGATGATTAATACCATGAGTAAATGATAAAGCGAATTATGTTTATTACGAGCATGTAAAAATAATTGCACACATGCTAACAAACCAATGAGCGTTGCGATAAAAGCGGTTAAAAGCCCAAGTCCAAGTGAATTTAAAAACGCATGCCATAAATCATAATCGGTGAATAATTCTTGATACCAATGGGTTGATAAGCCATGCCACTGCAAAGAATACTTTGCTTTATTAAGCGAATATAACATCAAAATCACCATCGGCAGGTATAGCATGCCATAAACACTCAATGTTAAAACCAAGCGTACTAATTTCTTCATATATTACGCTCTTTAAAGCGACGTAAAAAACTTAAAGATAAAAGTAACATAACGGTTAAAAGCATGCTGGTTGCAGCACCTCCTGGCCAATCATTTAATACTAAAAATTGATTTTGAATTAAATTACCTAAAAGGACTGAACGTGCCCCACCAAGCACATTAGGGATGTAGAATAACGTCATCGCTGGCAGCATAACTAATAAACTACCCGTTGCAATACCAGATAAAGTGTTGGGTAGAAAAACACGAAAAAATATGGTCAATTTGCTTGCACCTAAATCTTTAGCCGCTTCAATCAAGCGAAAGTCAAAGCGTTCCATATTAGTAAAAATAGGCAAAATCATAAAAGGTAGCAGGTTATAAATGAGCCCTAAAAGTACAGCGAAATTAGAATAAAGCAGGGATAAGGGCGTTGCAATAAGATGATATTTTAACAATAAAGCATTAAGTAAACCTTTGTATTTTAATATAGCCAAAAGTGCATAGGTGCGAATCAATGAGCTTGTCCAAAAAGGAATGATGATAAACAGTAAAAAACGTGAAGCATGTTTAGATGTGACCATAACATAGCTAAAAGGGTAGGCGATAATAAGACAACCTAATGTTGCGGTAAATGCCATACCTAGAGAACGCCACAATATTTTAACAAAAGCAGGCGTGAATAAAGCGCGATAATTATCAAGCGTTAAAGGCAAAGATGCCACATCTAAATTACTTTTTGAGAGCATACTGGTGATACCTACTAATAAAAGCGGGCATGCACAAAATAGGATAAGCCAGGCATATAAAATCAATAAAGAATAAGATTTAGTTCTCATAAGGCAACAAAACCTCCCAACCTGGTAGCCAATGCACCCATACTGTTTCTTCAGGTGAATAATCAAGCTTGTCATCGATTTCATCAAAAAATTCGGAGGCATGAATGATTTTTCCAGATGGTAGTTGTACATTTAGCTCAACAGTTGAGCCTTTATAGGTAATGTCGATGATTTGGCCGGGTATCATACCGGTAGTATCTTGTATTTCATCCATATTCCATACGCGAATATCTTCAGGGCGGATGATCAGATGAACATGGTCATGAAGCTTAAAATCATGCGTATTTTTACATTGTAAGGTGATATTTTCGATATCAAGGGTAACTTGTAGGTTATCAAGTGCTTTCACTTGGCAATCAAATATATTGGTTTCACCAATAAAGCGAGCAGCATGTAAACTTTTGGGTGTTTCATAAATTTCACGAGGCGTGCCAATTTGCTCTATTTTGCCGTGGTTAAGTAGGATAATGCTATCTGACATAGATAGCGCTTCTTCTTGGTCGTGTGTGACAAAAATAAATGTCATGTTAAGTGTTTGTTGTAAGTGCTTTAGTTCATATTGCATGGCGCGTCGCAGCCGATAATCAAGCGAGCTTAGCGGTTCATCGAGCAAAAGTACTTCTGGCCGGTTGATAATGGCACGGGCAATGGCAATGCGTTGTTGTTGGCCACCACTTAATTGTTTGATATCACGTGAGGCGTACTGTTCAAGTTGCACAAGCTTTAATGTTTCCATAACTCTTGTATCAATCTCTTTTTTGGGTGTGTGATTACAGCGCAAAGCAAACGCAACATTCTCATAAACAGATAAATGCGGAAAAAGCGCATAACTTTGGAAAACCGTATGTACGTTGCGTTTTTGGGGAGGTAAATCATTGACTTTTCGACCATTTAAAATAATATCGCCCGCCGTTGGTGTCTCAAAACCTGAAATTAAACGCAAAAGGGTTGTTTTACCACAGCCAGATGGACCTAAGAGGGTAACAAACTCCCCTGGCATAATGGCAAGCGAAATATCATCTAATATAACGGTTTGATAAGATTTCGACACACCTTTTAGTTCGATGATAGGTAACAACATAGACATTTAGCACACAAAAGGCATCATTATAGTTGGCTCTCTTAAGTTGTAAAGCTATTTGCAAACCCAGAAAGCTATCTTAATTAGACTACCAACTAGAGCGTGATGGCATGGGCGTGTCAAGCGTGCAAATTTCAGAAACCCCACCATTGTTACAAATTACCAAACCTGACTCATTGACATCGAGCACCCCTCCTTGCCATAAGCAGCAACCTTGCAAGTGTTCTAAATCCATCACAGCGTGTCTTGTGCAATAGCAGGAAGAAAAAAAGCCATTTTGACATACATAACGTCCTGATGAAGCATCACAATACTGAATACCGCCCATATTTTGGCAGCATTTATCGCGATAGCAATCAGACTGGCAAGCGCGATTAGGTTGCTCACCGCAACGACTTGCGTGAATTTGCAAGCTAATTAAACACAACAATATGAGAAAACTTAAATTAAGATAAGACTTCATAGGCGTGTCTCAATACATGGACATAAAGTTTATAGCATAGAGAAGTTCACGCTTAGAATCCAGATTATTTATATTGGGTAACATTGTAGTTTTTAAAAATTAGCTTATGATAGCGTCCTTACGCTAAAAAGCTTAGTCCAACTGCGCGATACAATGATGGGTTTATTTCTTGGCATGGTCATGCATAACTTGCCGCTTTGGCTTTGGCCTGTTTTCCTATGGTTATTACATCTTTTCAAAGCACCACTTAGGATGTATGCCGTGTGTGGCATGGGGTTTTTATGGTTTGCACTACACGCCTATCTGATACAAGACCACCACATGCCAGCGGTTAATGTATTGCCTTATGCAAAAATTGTGGGTTATATCGCCTCAACGCCTGTTGTTACTGACCAAAAAACACAGTTTCGTTTTAAGCTTACCAAGTTAAATGGTCAGGATGCGCAAGCGAATATATTATTAACTTGTTATCGCCATTGCCCCGTGTTTCACTTGGGTGAGCGTTGGGCTTTAACCGCTAAATTAAAAAAACCGTTAAATCTTGGCAATCCAGGGCATTTTGATTATCAACAATTTTTAGCCATCCGTCATATAACTTGGACAGGTTATTTGAAAACCAAACACCAAGCTTTGCTGGCAAACGCTTCGGGTTTTTGGATTTCAAAATGGCGCGCGTCTTTGCAAGAAGCACTAAGCTATCTGCCTGCAACTGATTTAGGCCTAATAGAAGCGTTAACACTTGGAATAACTACCCATATTCCACATGCTACCTGGCAACTATTTAGACGCACAGGTACCGTGCATCTTTTGGTTATCTCAGGCGCGCATATTGCACTTTTATCAAGCATGGTTTTTTGGAGTGTGCGACAAAGTTTGCGTTATTTCGGTTTTTTAACGCAAACTATTCCAGTTATTCAAATAGCTGCAGCAATTAGCGTATTAAGTGCTTTTTTATATGCGCTTTTAGCCGGTTTTGCAGTACCGGCGCAACGCGCTTTTATGGCGTTATGCTTGGGGTTGTTACCGTTATTTGCGCACAGACGCTTAACGGTCTGGCAAATATGGCGCTATGCTTGTGTTGTGGTCATGCTCTACGAGCCACATGTGGTATTACATCCTGGCTTTTATTTATCATTTTTAGCGGTAGCGAGCTTATTGCTTGCCCAAGCCATTCTGCCATTTAAATCCATATTAAAATTATTGAGCTTACAGCTTTGTTGCTTAATAGGGCTTTTGCCAATCAGTTTTTTTTTATTTTCTTATGGTGCGCTTAATGGTGTGATTGCTAATTTAGTGGCCATCCCATGGGTGGGCTTTGGTTTGGTGCCATTAGCACTTTTGCTGTTGGTTATGCCTAACTATATGGCAAGCTATCTTTTACCACTATGGCATTATTTGCATGGCGGCTTAATTGTGTGGCTAAGTTGGGTAGATAAGCTTAGCTGGATGAACCTAACTTACACCATTTCTTCGGTTTTTGCGCTTTGTATGGTTGGCATAGGGCTGATAGGATTATTTATTTTTCCTTTAAAGAAGCTGCGCTTGGTATTCATTATTTTAGTAATAAGCGCACTTAGCACGCCGCATCTTCGTGTTAAGCCCTTTGAAGCTTATGTGCGTGTGCTTGATGTAGGGCAGGGGTTAGCGGTAGTGGTTCATACTACCCATCATACGTTGATTTATGATACAGGGGCTAAATATTATAAAGGGCGTGATATGGCCGAATTAGCCATCATACCTTATTTAAAAACGCTTGGCGTCACCCATTTAGATAAAGTGGTGATAAGTCACCCAGATTTAGATCATCGTGGTGGTTTGATGACACTTACAAAAAATTATGCGATAGATGCGCTCATTGTGCATGATGTGGCTTATTATCATCAGGGTTATAACTGTCACACTTACCCAAGTTGGGTATGGGATGGCATATTATTTGAATTTTTAGCCATCAAAGAAAATTTAAACTCAACCAACAATCAATCATGCATATTGAAAATATCTACACCCACCCAGGCTGTATTATTGGTTGGCGATATTGAGCAAAAGGGGGAAAAATATTTAGTTGAGCATTATGGTGACAAACTTAAAGCCCAAGCTCTGGTGGTCGCCCACCACGGTAGCCAAACGTCCTCATCAGCCTTTTTTATTGACAAGGTTAAGCCTGTATGGGCTTTTATCTCAGCCGGTATTGATAATCGTTATCATTTCCCTCATAAAAAAACACTCATGACTTTAACCCAAGCCCAGGCCCAGATTCTTAGCACCCAAGAGTGTGGTATGATTCATTTTTCGCTTAATCATACTAAGAAAATTGCAAAACCTGCGTGTTTTTATGACATTAATAAGTGATTTAAATCAATATGTGTTAATATAGGACTTTTGTTAGAAGGAGAGCAATTCGATATGCGATTAATTATCAGCATGCTTATGATGGTTTGTATCAAACTAAGTTGGGCGATGAGTCATCAAAGTGTGGCTTTGGTGGATGCGGGCAGTAGTGGTAGCCGTTTGCATATTTTCTCCTACCAGCTTGATAAAACTCATACCCCTTATAATATTACTGAGATATGGTCAAAAAGCATAAGGCCTGGATTATCGACGTTGCCTTTATCCTCAATAACCATCAATAATTATCTTGCAGACTTATTAGCTGATGCGCCTGTTGATAACATGCCTGTCTATCTTTATGCCACTGCCGGTATGCGATTATTGCCGCATGCCAAACAGCAAGCTTATTTTGATGCGGTGCGACACTGGTTTAAAAATCAACCTAAATGGCGCTTAATGGCCGCTCAAACCATTAGTGGGCAAGATGAAGGATTATACGGTTGGTTGTCGGTTAATTACCAAACAGGTGCACTGATGGATGAAGCGCAACCAAGTGCCGGAGTGCTTGATATGGGTGGCGCTTCAGTTGAAGTCACGTTTCCAGTGGGAACGGATACAGTAGCCTTTAGACCTCATGACATCAAACGTATTCGCTTATATGGGCGTACACATACATTATTTACGCATAGTTTTTTAGGGTTGGGGCAAAATGAAGTAGCGCATCAATTTTTAGAAACGGCTCCTTGTTTTAATCAAGACTACACGCTGCCTTCGGGTGAACAGGCACATGCCAATGTGAGTTTGTGTAAAACTCAGGTCATGTCATTAATTAATCATGTCCATCAGGTCGATAAAAGTGTTAAAAGTGTCCTAAGTAAAACGCAAGTCAAGCAGTGGTATGCGCTAGGTGGCGTTGTTGATTTGGTTAAAAGCCCGGCATTTAACTTTGCCTCACTTAATTTTTCAAACCAAGAATTATTAACCAAAGCACAACATTCAGTGTGTCAAAAATCTTGGGTTCAAATTTCACAAAACTATGGCAAGGATGATTACGCCTATGGCTATTGTTTATTTGCCGCTTATTATTATGGTTTGATGGTCGAAGGGTATGGCCTTAAACCTGAACAGCCCTTGCAATATTTAGCTGCTAATCAAACAGCTGATTGGTCACTAGGTTTTGTACTTCACCCTCAATCGTTTGAGTGAAAATTAATGACTTAATCTTGATGATTTAACCAGTAAAGCAGGTAAGCATCATCGTTGTTTTGCGGTAAAAAGGGCTGATGACGTTCAAGCCAGGCACTAAAACGCGCTTCTTGCCAAGCAAGAATGATATTTTGATGAATATAATTCTTACGGCAAATACTAGGTGTGTGGCGCAGAAGCTTGGCAACTTCAGCGACAATAAGTTTAAATGTTGTTTTGCAAGCTGCTTTGCCTTCATAGGTTAACTCAATGCATCGTTTTAAGGTTTCACGACAAGCCGCCCAAGTGCGAAAATCTTTGGCCGTAAAGGGCTGGTTAGTAAGAGATTGCAAGTAATGATTGATATCTTGAGATTGGATAACATGCGCGTTATGTTCTTCATCTAAATATTTAAATAACTCAAAACCTGGAATGTCTTCGCACTGTTTAATGATTTTAAGAATTCGATTATTTTTAAGCACAACTTGCCACAATTGCGCGCTTTTTCCTTTGAATTCTAATTGCGCTTGATGGCGGGTAAGCGTTAAATGTTTTTTACGCAAAGTGGTGAGGCCATAAGAAGCATTTTCTTTGGCATAATGTGGGTTACCAATACGAATGTAACAGGTGTCTAATAAATAAAGCATGGCACAAATTACTTGGGATTTGGATAATTTTACCGACTGAGCTAGTTGCTCTTTGATATGCGTCCGAATCTTTGGTAAAGCTTCACCAAATTGCAGCATGTTGGCAAATTTACTTTCTTGGCGCACTAAATGCCAACGTTCATGATAACGATATTGCTTGCGATTTTTAGCATCGCGACCGGTTGCTTGAATATGACCATTAGCATAGGGGCAAATCCATACATTTTGATAAGCCGGGGGAATACCAAGCGCTTTAATCCGCTTTAATTCAGTTTTATCCTTAATTAATACTTTGGCTGCTGTGTAATAAGCAAAGCCTTTGCCAGCACGTTTGCGTGAAATGCCAGGCAGCGTATCATTGACGTAACGTAGTGCCGCATCCAGGGCAACTTTTTCGCATTCATCGACAGTATAAAGTGAGCCAGCCATAAAAATTTACGTATTATCACCAGGATAGGGTTCAGGCTCGGGTGTTGAGTCAGGTAAAGGCTCATAAGTATCGGGTAAGGCTGGGTCTTCTAATGGTGGTGATACTGGTAGCTCATGTGGGTTGGAATGGGTCGATGTTGTATCGTTCATGATTTTTCCTTATAGACCAATAAAATCAATAGGGTAAATAGCGTAATTATATTAATATGATTCGATTGAATTTAAAACTTAATTTATATAAAAGGGCCTGCATATGATTATAGCTTATGCGAAAGAAACTCATTTTAAACCGCGCATTATCACTGAAACCCAAAAAGAAGATATCAAAACAGCTGTATGGCTTGATTTGCTTAATCCAACAAAAGCCGAAGAACAAGCCATTGAGTCGGCTGATAATGTTAATATACCCACTCTTGAAGAGATGCGGGAAATCGAATTATCTAGCCGTTTGTATGTTGAGAATCAAACACTGTTTATGACTGCCGTGATGGTGGCACAATCCGATTCAATGCATCCCCGCTATGATGCGGTGACATTTGCACTAAAATCACAACAACTTATCACCATTCGTTATATTGAACCCCAAGCTTTTAAATTAGTGACCCATGCTCTAAAACCTCATTTAAATTTAAGTGCAACCGAAATTTTTTTGCTCCTGCTTGAGGCCTCTATTGATAGACTAGCGGATGTATTAGAGTATGTAGGTCACGGGCTAGATGCCTGCTCACACGATGTATTTGGTCATCATCAACAAGCATCAGCACAAAATATAAAACCTGATTATCAAGAGGTTATGCAAATTATTGGCCGTAAAAGTAATCTAAGCACCAAAGCACGAGAGAGTTTGGTTACCTTTACCCGTTTGATTACCTTCTTTAAACAAACAGCACACTCTCGTATTGATAAAAATCATCACGCGCGTTTAATAACTTTAACAACCGATATCAGCTCTTTAACCGATTATGCTAATTTTATATCGAATAAAATTAACTTTTTATTAGATGCGACGCTGGGTATGATTAATATTGAGCAAAGTGCTATCATTAAAATTTTTTCGGTGGCTGCGGTTATTTTTTTACCACCAACGCTTATTGCCAGTATTTATGGTATGAATTTTCAATACATGCCTGAATTATCTTATAAGGGTGGTTATTATGCTGCAATTATCTTAATGATGATATCAGCATGGTTGCCTTACAAATATTTTAAATATCGCCGTTGGCTATAATCATTAAGCATACCTATGACAGAACTTTCTCAGCAAGCAATTATCGAACAACTCAATGTGAAGCCCATCATAGATGCCGAAACTGAAACACACAAACGCATCGATTTTATCAAGCAGTATATTCTACAAACTCGTGTATCATGCTTGGTTTTAGGGATAAGTGGCGGTATTGATTCTACCGTCACAGGGCGCTTGTGCCAGCTTGCAGTTGAGCAATTAAGGTCTATGTATTATAAAGCACATTTTATTGCTGTGCGCCTGCCTTATGGTCAACAAAAAGATGAAAAAGAGGCAGAGCAAGCTTTAGCATTTATTCAAGCAGATGAGCTAATGACTTTGGATATTAAACCGGCAGCAGATGCAATTATGAATGCTTTGCTCGCGCAACACCTCGCTTTTGATTCACCTTATCATCAAGATTTTGTACTGGGTAATATTAAAGCGCGGCAGCGCATGGTTATGCAATATGCCATCGCGGGCGCCAAAGCAGGCCTTGTGGTGGGTACAGACCATGCAGCTGAAGCATTGATGGGCTTTTTTACTAAGTTTGGTGATGGTGCTAGTGACATTATGCCTTTATCAGGCTTAACCAAGCGCCAAGTTAGACAATTGGCTGGCTTTTTAAGAGTACCTGCCAATCTTATACACAAAATTCCCACCGCTGATTTAGAAACTTTGCAACCTCTAAAGCCTGATGAGCAGGCTTTAGGGGTAACCTATGACGAGATTGATGATTTTCTCGAAGCAAAACCAGTTTGTGCTAAAGCCGCGCATATTATTCAGCAAACTTTCTCGAAAACCGCGCATAAGCGTGCCTTACCCAAAGGCTTTGTTTAAGTCGTTAAGTTAAAATTTAAGCTATGTTATCATCAAGTTTAATCTCAATTGTGTCACTAAATTTATGAAGTTTGTGCGTCATTTTTCATGGCTTTTTTATCAACATTTAAACAAAGGTACTCAAGAATCAAGCCATCATATTATTCTTTTTGCCTTGCTTATGATGGTTAATTTTCCCTTATTTGGTATTTTATGGAAAATTGATCATTTTCAGTTAAACGAAGAGTTTATATTGCGTTTGATTGGGGTATTTATGTGTGTTTTACTTTTATCTCATCGCTTTTGGCAATCGCGTTTTCAACCGTGTTTGCCTGTTTTATGGTATCTAACACTACTTTATTGTTTACCATTTTTTTTCAGCTATTTGGCACTTCTTAATCATGGCTCGGTAATTTGGCTTATGAATGGCGTGTCGGCGACATTTTTTTTGTTGCTGGTCATTAATGTTAAAGATGCTTTGATATTATTGGGGCTTGGTATGGGGTTAGGTTGGCTATTATTCATTTTAAGCACCACAGAGATTGTTTTACCGCCACTAGGGCATGAGTTATCGTTTATGAGTATTTTTGCAACTTTTGGTGCAACTGTGATAATTGGTGCGTTGTTTGCCAGAGACAGAGAGCGTATGCATGCTCATCGTTTATCAGACATGCGTGTGGTAGCCGGTGGCCTTGCGTTTGATTTAAAAGCGCCTCTAGCCAGTATTCATTTGCAAACTACCATGCAAAAAAATATGTTGAAAAAAATGGAAAATGTGCAATTACAAGCCGATTTTGCTGAAAGTTTGCAAAAGATAGACCAAGATATTCAAGCAAGTCACCAGCTCATTAAAAGCCGCTTGCATATCATCAAAGCCAATCAAATTGATACCAGCCATTTTGCCATTCATCCAATACAATTACTTTTAGCAAATATCCTTAAAAATTACCCTTTTAAAGCTGAGGAGAAAGAAAGAATAAAGTTTAAAGCGAGCGATGATTTTCTTATTTGGTTTGAGGATATTGCGTTTAAAAATTTAGTTTGGCATATCATAGCGTTTAATTTGCTTCAATTAAAAACGCATAACCGCGGTTTGCTTGAGTTTAACTTAGTTAAATCAGCGCACAACGATAATTTTAATTATCTATACATTTTAAATACCAATAAAAATATGATGATTAAAAATATGGATAAATATTTTGATGCTAAGTTTAGCGAAGATGCAGATATGACTAGCCTAGGTTTGACCAATGGTAAACGACTTATGAAAGCCGCAGGTGGAGACATCCTTTGTGTGTGGGAGGTCTCCACAGGCCTACAGTTTCGGCTTAAATTTCCTAAGGTAGAGTAAAACACGCCTTTATACTAGTTTTCGTAGTGTTTTAAGCATATATAGTCAGAAAATTTACGCCACATCGTGTGTTGATGATCATAAATAAACGCCACAGCCTGCTGCAGTGTTTCAGGTGAATCTTGCCAAATAGGCAATAATTTATCGAGTGTTGAATCAAAATGCTCGACAAACATATGCACACGGAAAAAAGTTAATCCAGATGGACTGATACCGATTGATTCTGCCAGTGAGGTTAAAAAAGGATAGTCAATATTATCTAAGCGTTCATAAGCTGAAAATGCGGCAAATTGAGCCTTGGTTGAATGCTTGGCAAGCCAAGCTAAATGTTGTTGATTGAATGCACGCGCAAAAGATACATAGTGCGTTTCATCAATGATTTCCTCATGAATGTTAACGCCGCACTCCTGCGCGAAGCGCTCATATAATTTTTCATGTGAAAATTTATTACCAATGCCAATTTCTTCATGAATATTTTCCATAACCACAGCCTTAATGGCCTCATCTTCGGCAAAATTAGCGATATACCACATAAAATTAATAAAATGTCCCCGCGTATGGTAAAACACTGCAGCAAACTTAGCCTTTTGGGTTTTATCCCACTCCTTTGTTTTATGAGGATCAAACAAATCCAGTTGGTTAAGATGATGACGATACTCTTCATCTTTGTGCTGTAAAAACTGGTGTAATTCAGGCGGGATGGAAGTTTTGGTTTGAGATGACATAATTTATCCAAAAGTTGAAACGGTGTTATAAAATATTTTTTGACTAATTATTGGGCTACAGTAGCGGCGAGTTAGTATACATTATTTAAGAATTGACCGTACAAATTTTTATTAAAAAAGAGCTATACTTTTTTAAAAAAGTGCTTGGAGATTGATATGTCGAACAATGATAACCAAACTCAGTTTTATCATAGTTTTGTGCGTAACATGCCGCATTTGATGTATATCGTCGATAAAGACTGTGTTCTTGAAACTTGTAATAAAGAATTTTTGCAATATTTAGGTGTTACCACAGTCAAAGAAGTGGGTTCATCGTTATACCGACATCTTATCAAACAGTGTCAATGGAGTGAGGCGCGTGCCGAGCAGCTTAAAAAAGATGATATAAAAGCACTACTTTCAGCATCTGTTGAACAGGTATATCAAGAAAAACCGGTCATTGCTGCTTGTGGTCAAATTAACTATTATACCAGCACGCGTTTTCCTATTTTAGATGAACATAAACAAGTGGTGGGTTTGGTGGTGATTTTGATGGACATAACCAAACAAATAGAACTTGAAGAGCAGCTCGTTAAAATGCGTCAACAATTACAAGCAAGTAATGAAAAAACTCATGCCTCTATGGACAAACCCCATGAAAATATCTCCCTGTCTCGCTCTCCACGTATTCTACTTATCGAAGATAATATGCTTGCGCAAAAAGCCGGGCAGGCGTTATTAATGCAACTTGATTGTAAAGTAGAAGTCGCTGCATCTTATCAGGAACTTAAGCGCTTATTTGAACCGGGTAAATATGATTTGATTTTAATGGACATTGGTTTTAAAGATACTTCAGGATATGTTTTATCCAAAAAGATACGTCATCTTGAGCAAAGTTCGCATCATAAAGTACCCATTATTGCTTTAACAGGCTATGAAGCAGATGTGGTGCAGTACGATTGTGTTGATTATTTTATGGAAGGTGCAATTACGAAACCACTGACTTCTAAACAGGCCAAACAACTAATTCAACATTATATTTATCATATTGATATTCCAGTAGATGGTTTGAAAGCTGCAATAAATCATTAAAAAAAGCGCCTTTATTTAAAGGCGCTTTTAGCTATTTACTTACTCATTTCAAATACAGAGTCATCAAAAGCATAACAATGCCATGGCATAACTTTGCCATCCATAGAGACTTGAACGGTCATTTCATCAACGTTACTTAATTCAGCACGTTTATCACCAAAGCAAACTCTTTTTTGACCATCTAAAGAAACAAAGTGATAATCAGTGGTAGATTGATAACCGGCAGGAACCATGTAGACATCACCTTGTTTATCAAGCATTACAGGCTCACCTTTTACCATAATTTTATCAGCCATTGCGACAGAACTTAGGCTTAAACATAATACAGGCAACCATTTTGTATAATGTTTCATAATTCACTCCTTTGATTTAGTTATTAACAGCTGCTTGATAAGTATAGTCGTTATTTTGTATTTTTTTAATTTTCAGTTAAAATTGAAAGTTTATTTGCAATACATATTAGTTTTTTTACCAATGATAACAATTAAAACACCCGAACAAATTGCGAAAATGCGCACCGTAGGCCGTCTAACGGCGAAAGTCTTAGAAGCCTTGAGCGAGGTCATAAAACCTGGCATGACGACCATGCAAATTGATGAGTTTTGTGAAGATTATATTATTCATACCCTACAAGCCACTCCTGGTAGCAAAGGTCAATACGGTTATCCTTATACGGTTAATACCTCACTTAATCATGTGATTTGCCATGGTATGCCTGCCAGCACGCAAGTATTAAAAAAGGGAGACATTGTCAATGTTGATATCACCGTCATTAAAGATGGATTTTATGGCGATAGCAGCAAAATGTTTTGTATAGGTCAGGTCGCTGCTCATGCTAAGCGTTTGGTAGATGTTACACAAAACTGTCTTTATCAAGGAATTTTAGCGGTAAAACCTGGCGTAACTTTGGGGGATATTGGTCATGTTATTCAAAGTCATGCCGAGGCGCATCACTACTCTGTAGTTCGAGAATATTGTGGTCACGGGATTGGTCAAAAAATGCATGAAGAGCCACAAGTTATGCATTATGGTACCAAAGGTACTGGTATTGAATTACAAGAAGGCATGACCTTTACCATTGAGCCTATGATTAATCAAGGCAAAGCGGCACTCAAGCACATTAAAAAAGATGGCTGGGATATTGCGGTAACTAAAGATCGTATGCTCTCAGCACAATGGGAACATACTATTTTAGTAACGCCTGAAGGGTTTGAAGTGTTAACGCTGCGTGAAGAAGAGCAGGCGTGTGTGTTATTTCAATAATGTTTAAGCGGCAAGCTTAAACAAACAGTCAAGCCTGACGGACGACGATTAAAAACCTGAATTTGACCTTGTCATTTCATCGCCTTTTGGTCAATGGCTAGACCTAGACCATAACCTCCAGTTTTTTCACGAGAAATATCTATCCTATCTAAGGGTTTGAATGCGACATTCGCTTATCAGTACAGCTTAGTAATTTAATACGTCTAGCATCAGCATTAATGATTTTAAACTCAAATTGATTGATAGCGGTTACCTCGCCTCGTTTGGGTAAATAGCCAAAATTGGCCATTACAATGCCGCCAATGGTGTCATAGTGACTTTCATCTAGATTCGTTTGCAGCGTTTCGTTAAATTCGCTTACAGGCATATGCGCTTTAACAATATATTGATGATTGCCATGTGCTTTAAGATAAGCATCTTCATCGATATCAAATTCATCTTCGATATCTCCAATAATTTGCTCAATAATATCTTCGATGGTCACAAAACCGCTGACATTACCATATTCATCAACAACAAGTGCCATGTGATTACGATTGCTTCTAAACTCACTTAATAACAAATCTAAGCGTTTACTCTCAGGTACAAACGTTGGTTGTCTGACAAGTTCAGTTAAATCAAAATCGCTTCTACTCGCGCGTTGAAATTGCAATAAATCTTTGGCGTGAAAAATACCTAAAATGGTGTGATCTTTGCTTTCATCGGTTACCGGAAAACGAGAGTGACCTGTGGTGTTAACCGTATGAATGACTTCATCGAACGTATCATTACAAGATAGTGTCATCATTTGTTTTTTAGGTAGCATAATATCGCGTACACGCATTTGCGCAAAATGAATCACACCTTGCATCATGCCAAGCGTTTCTAGGTCAATTAAAGAGCGTGTATAAGCATCATGCAAAAGCTCAATCAGCTCCTCTTGATTTTGCGGCTCAAGTTGTAGAAACTGTTTTAACTTTAAAAACCATGTGCTTTTATCATCTTCTTTATTCAATGTAAGTATCCTCATGCAGGTAAGGTGAAGCAAAACCTAATATGTCCAAAATAATTATCTCCTGTGCTTGCATGCGTTTGGCATCCTCGTCATTAATATGATCAAATCCTAGCAAATGTAAGATACCATGCACCACAATATGCGCCCAATGAGCATCAAGAGGCTTATTAAATTCCTGCGCTTCACGATAAATTACCTCAGCACAAAGAATCACATCGCCTAAAAAGCGATGCTCAAGCGCTACATAATCAGGAAGTTCACTGGGAAAAGCCAAAACATTGGTAGGTTTGTCTTGCTGGCGGTAGGTCTGATTAAGTGTTTGTATGGTGGATGCATCAACAATGCATAAACTAAGCTCAGCCGGCGCACATTTAAGTGTTTGTAACGTAGTATTTGCCCAATCGTTAAAATCTTTTTCAGCAATATCCATCGCATCACTTTGATTTTGTACGTCAATATAATGAGGAGTGTTATGAGTGATGGGCATCATAACACTCGACTATTTTGGTGATAAGTGCATGACGCACAATCTCTTTGCTGGTAAAATAATGCACATCTATCTCGCTAAGGGTACTTAAGATGCCAAGCGCGTGCGCAAGTCCTGATTTAGTTCCCAAAGGTAAATCTACTTGAGTCATATCACCGGTAATCACCATACGAGACCCAAATCCCATGCGCGTTAAAAACATTTTCATTTGTAAAATGGTCGTATTTTGTGCTTCATCTAAAATAATAAATGCTTCATTTAGAGTGCGCCCACGCATAAACGCCAAAGGTAGAATTTCAATGACATTATTTTGCAAAAGCTTTTGTGTTTCTTTAAATCCTATCATTTCGTATAGTGCGTCATAAATCGGTCGCAGATAAGGCGATACTTTTTCAACTAAATCGCCTGGTAAAAATCCTAATTTTTCGCCAGCTTCAACCGCCGGTCGCACAAAGATTAATTTTTGCACTTCACCTTTTTCAAATAATTCAATGGCTTTGGTCACCGCCAAATACGTTTTACCCGTACCTGCTGGCCCGATGGCAAAAACAATGTCTTTATTATCCATACTTTCACAATAAGCAATTTGTTTTTTATTGCGTGGTAAAATATTTTTACGATTTAATTTAAGCGACATTGCAGTCAAACGAAACTCCTATATATAAATTCATTTTAGATAAAACATGTATCGTGTATAATTATACGTTATTCTAAGTCGTTGCATCCATGCAGGCCAAAATCCTTTAAAAATATGATTCGTACAAATAAAGTTTAGATGATGATAGTTGATTTACATTGCCATAGTCATTATTCCGACGGCACCCTTTCGCCTCATGCGCTTATAGAGCAAGCCATAGCTCATAAAGTCAAGCTATTAGCGCTTACAGACCACGATACTTGTGCAGGCATCCAAGCATTAAAACAAGCCTCGCTTACACATGCATCGTTAATTAAGGTGTTACCAGGCATTGAATTTAGTGTGCGATGGAAAAAATTAGACATTCATCTTGTCGGTTTAAATATTGATGTTGCGCATGATAAGTTAAGCTTTTATGTGATGCAACAACAAGAAGCGCGTTTAAAACGCGCCCATAAAATTGCTGAATCACTCGAGCATTTAGGTATCAGCAATGCTTTTGCCAAAGTGGTTGCAATTGCGCAAAATGCTAGCATTGGTCGCCCGCACTTTGCCCAACTATTAATAAATGAAAAAAAAGTGAATCATGCCAAAGCGGCATTTAAACAATATTTAGGTCGTGGCAGGCCGGCTTATGTGGCCACTGAATGGCTTTCATTGGCAGAGGCGATTGCAGTGATTCAAGCGGCCGGTGGCATGGCAGTACTAGCGCATCCTTTGAAATATAAATTAACGCACACTAAATTGCACGAATTAGTCATGGCGTTTAAAGCCGCTGGTGGCCAGGCACTTGAAGTGGTCTCAGGCACCAGTACTTTGAAAGAAAGAAATGAGATGAGTAAACTGTGTCAGACATATGATTTGTTCGCATCGAGCGGTTCTGATTACCATGGTAATTTTTCACGGATAGGTTTAGGTCAACAATCTGCGTTACCAGAAGAATGTCAGCCGATTTGGCAGCATTGGATAATTTAAGGAAAAATATGAGTCAGCTTTTTGCCATTCATCCTGATAACCCGCAAGCACGTCTCTTAAGACAAGCCGCGTCGATTATCAATGAAGGTGGTGTGATTGTGTATCCCACCGATTCAGGGTACGCCCTTGGTTGTCGTCTTAAAAATAAAGCGGCGTTAGAGCGTATACGTCGTTTGCGTCAATTAGATAAACATCATAATTTTACGCTTATGTGTCAGGATTTATCAGCACTGAGTACTTATGCGCGAGTCACTAATCCTATTTTTCGGCTGCTCAAAGCATTTACGCCAGGTCCTTATACCTTTATTTTAAATGCCACCAATGATGTACCACGTTTGATGCTACACCCCAAGCGTAAAACGTTGGGTTTGCGTATTCCCGAACATAAAATTACACTGGCATTGCTTGAAAACCTAGAAATGCCCCTGATGAGCACCACACTTATTTTACCCAATGCCCAAGCGCCTTTAAGTCAACCTGAGGCCATTAAGGATTTATTGGGTAATCAAGTTGATTTGATTATTGATGCTGGTAATTGTGGTTATGAGCCGACCACAGTGGTTGATTTAACCGGTGATTACCCAGTGATTTTGCGCAAAGGCCAAGGTAAAACTGAGCCTTTTGAGTAATGATTTAAGTTAAGGATTTTGATGTCTGCTTTATTTAGTTCCAACAAACGGGTCATTTCTGGTATGCGTGCCAGTGGGCGTTTGCATTTAGGCCATTACCACGGTGTTATCCACAACTGGCTTGAGTTACAGCACCAATTTGATTGTTATTTTTTTGTGGCTGACTGGCATGGTCTTACCACGCGCTTTGACGAACCAGGGGTTCTTGAGGCGGCTATTTGGGATATGGTGGTTGATTGGTTAGCCGCAGGCATTAATCCAAGCTTATCCAAAGTATTTATTCAATCGTGGGTACCAGAACATGCTGAACTACATCTATTACTCTCAATGATAACTCCGCTTGGCTGGCTTGAGCGTGTACCAACTTATAAAGACCAACAAGAAAAGTTACGCGATAAAGACTTAGCTAATTATGGTTTTTTAGGCTATCCGGTTTTACAAAGTGCTGATGTTTTGCTTTATAAAGGTCAACTGGTGCCTGTTGGTGAAGATCAAGTCTCACATATTGAATTAACGCGCGAGATTGCCAGGCGTTTTAATCATTTATACGGGCGTGAAACTAATTTCGCTGACCTTGTGCAAGAAGCCATTAAAAAAATGGGCAAAAAAAACGGTAAATTATATCAAAATTTGCGCAAACAATTTCAACAAGAAGGTTTACAAGAATCACTTGAAACGGCCAAAGCATTGCTGGCCAATCAACATAATTTATCCATCAGCGACAAAGAGCGTTTACTAGGTCACCTTGATGGCTCGGGTAAAATCATCCTACCTGAGCCCCATCCACTTTTAACTAAAACCGCTAAAATGCCAGGTACTGATGGACAGAAAATGTCGAAGTCTTATCACAACACCATCACACTGCGTGAATTACCTGCTGATGTCGAGCGTAAAATATTAACCATGCCAACCGACCCCGCGCGCGTTAAGCGTACCGATAAAGGCACGCCGGAAAAATGCCCAGTTTGGCAGTTGCATCAAGTTTATTCCTCTAACGACGTCAAAGATTGGGCAAGCCAGGGTTGTACATCTGCCAATATTGGTTGTGTTGATTGTAAGCGCCCAGTGATTGAGGCCATTAATGCCGAACTTAAACCCATTCAAACCAATATTGCCGATTTGAGTGCCGATATGGCATCGGTTAAACAAATTGTATCAGAAGGCAGTGAAGCGGCGCGCGAAGAAGCGCATAAAACTTTGCAAGAAGTCAAAGAAGTGATGGGTTTAGATTACTAATGTCTGTTGATTTTGTTGTGCAAGTTAAAGGGCAACCCTACACCAAGCTGCCTAAAGATTTATTCATCCCACCGCAAGCACTTGAGGTATTTTTAGAGACATTTACCGGCCCGCTTGATGTATTGCTTTATCTTATTCGCCGTCAAAATCTTGATATATTCGATATTCCTATTGTGCTTATTACTAAGCAATACATACAATATATTCAATTGTTAAACGAAACCACGCGCGAACTTGCGGCCGATTATATGGTGATGGCGGCGTTACTTGCGGAAATTAAATCACGTTTGTTACTGCCAGTACCAGCTAACATACATGATGATAAAAGTGATTCTATTGACCCCAGACAATCACTCGCGGATAAATTACATTGCTATGAGCAATTTAAAACGGCCAGTTTAGCCCTCAACAATAGGCCGCAGCTTGGTAGAGACGTGTTTGCCGTTTATTTGCCGCTGCTAAATAGGCCAAAAGTATTGCCCAAGCTTGATTTAGAAGAGCTCAAAAACGTCTGGCAGATATTCATAACGCGGCAAAAACTCACAACACCTCATATCGTTAAACCAGCCGTTTTTTCGGTAAAAGCTGCTATGGCGCGTGTGTTGAAGCGCCTAGATCAAAATTCATCCATATATTTGACACATCTTTTAGTCAAACACGAAGGGCGATTAGGGGTGGTAGCATGTGTTTTAGCCATACTTGAACTGGCTAAAACATCGATTATACTTACCCAAGACGCAGCCTTTGCGCCAATCATTCTAAAGCTTAAACCTGTCTTATGAATCACTCGCCTGATGAACTTAAGCTTATTTTAGAAGCACTTATTATGAGCCAGACAAAGCCCGTTAGGCTTAAAGAGCTGCAAGCCGCTTTTGTATCTAAGCCTTTGCTTGCTGATATACGTGCGGCGTTACAGGCTTTAGCCCATGATTATGCGCATCGCGCCATAGAGCTTAAAGAGCATGCTCAAGGCTTTTGTTTTCAGACCAAGCCTTTTTATCAAACCTGGATTTGGCGCTTAAACTCTGACACGCCTTCACATGACTCACGCGCTTTAATTGAAACATTAAGCATCATTGCGTATCAGCAACCGGTCACGCGCGCTGATATTGAAGCCATTCGTGGGGTGAGCGTGAGTTCCAATATGATTAAAACATTACTTGAGCGCGATTGGATTAAACTTAGCGGATACAAAACTGTTGCTGGCAAAGCCGCGCTTTATGTTACAACCCCAGAATTTTTACGCCATTTTAACTTAACCTCATTGCAAGATTTACCCAAGTTACCTTCAAGTAACCCAAAACCGGTAATCAATGCAACAATACCTGAGCCTATTTATGAATAAAGAACGTTTACAAAAAGCCCTAAGTCAAGCCGGACTTGGCTCACGTCGCCAAATTGAACAATGGATTCGCAATGGTGATATCAAAATCAACCAAGCTATCGCAAATTTGGGCGATAAAATCAGTGAAAAAGATACCATTGCCATCAAAGAAAAAATCATTAGCAACCCTTTGATGCATACCACTAAAACGCGGGTGTTGCTCTACCACAAGCCCATTGGTGAAATTTCTAGCCGCTTTGACCCCAAACATCAAAAAACCGTGTTTGATGCGCTACCTCCAATAAAATACGGCCGCTGGATTCAAGTAGGGCGGTTGGATATTAATACATCGGGTTTACTGCTTTTTACCAATAACGGCGAGTTAGCGAATCAACTGATGCATCCTAAGTACAGCTTAGAGCGTGAATATGCTGTACGAGTCCATGGCCAGGTAAGTGATGAGATGGTACAAGCATTGCTACGCGGAGTAGAGCTTGAAGATGGTAAAGCGCGCTTTAAAAAAATCACCTATCAAGGAGGCGAGGGGGCAAACAGCTGGTATCACGTGGTATTAACCGAAGGACGCAATCGCGAAGTGCGACGCTTATGGGCATCACAAGGTGTTGAGGTAAGCCGCTTGATTCGTATCCGCTTTGGAGGCGTTAAAATGCCGCGCTTTTTAAAACGTGGTGATTATATTGAATTAACGCCAGCGGAAATGAAGCTAAATCAGTTTTGACTTAATCTGACATACCACTAGAAAAGGTGAGAGTTTCTGGTTTTGATAAGGTGGCATCTTAAACAAAACCAAAAGAAAATTTTCATGATGGCTAATAACGTTCTCAGACGTAATTTATGCACACTATCAGACACAAATAGTGCAGCTAGTTCGTTTATTTTTTTGCTATGATACGTTGCTGCAAACAGAAGTTTGATCATCGCTTAATGCAGCACTCTCGCCCATCAATTCTTGTTGCTGGTCTTGTATTTGTTTTTGAAACGTATCCGCAAAGTTTATCATATATTGTTTGGTTTGTTCGGTCTCTTCTCTATTACTATTCTTATCAAATTTGTTCATTGCCAATGAAAAGATACCAATAATTATAAGAATTGCACCTACCGAGGCCACGAGCCCGAATAATATCGGACATATGGTGCTTATTAAGCTAATCGTCAAGGCAGTAGACGTTATCGCGCCACCTACAATAATTAGGCATCCTGCGTATATATCATCTTTTTTATTTTTTTCAAAAGAAAGTGCGCTGGCTTGTGCTGTATAGATTTCATACGCTTGCGTATTGTTTGGGTTTTCTTGCAGGGCGTTTATGTAATTATATGTGTGCATTAATATTTCAATGGTTCGACGTTGCTTTTGGGGAGAAACATTTATAAAGGTATATTGATAGTATGTGATATTAAATATCAATGTATCAAGAGGCTCACATCTATGCGATTCTTCAAAAAAATCCAAGTGCGTTTTGTAATAATAAAATAATAAATGTTTGAATAAAGAGTATAATGATGTGTGTTTTTCGTTCAAAATTTCCGTAGAAGTTATTGTTTTTTTATATTCAGCGTAAGTATAAAAGAATATTAATAAAAAATGTGCTGTGTCGTTTTTATTTTCTTTTGCCTTTAATGCCTGTGAGTAAATGTTATCTTTATCTGCATCAGAGATATTGTCTATGAAATCATTATTATTGGTCAATATATACGAGATAAATAACATGCAATAATGGCGGCGCCAATACATACTTTTCTCTGTCTGAAACAGCCCAGGCCTTTTTTTAAAAAACTCGAGTGCCTCTTTTTGCAATTCATTAATAATATCGTCAATGGATGCTGCTTGCTCAATAAGTTTACGATAATGTTCTATACGTTGTTTGTCTGGTTGAGATAATTTTAATGGCATCATGACGTATTACCCTGATTTGGATGATTGCATATTGTACACTACATATATTTCAATAGCTGTACTTTGCATATCAACAGGCAAAATACAAGACAATAAAAATATATCATTATTGCCGAGAAAAATTGTCAAGCGATTTTGTCGTTATATCATACCATTTGAAAGAAACTCGATTTTTATTAAGCTACTTCAGGTGAGCATTTTGCTTTTAGGATTCTAAGAGCGTAGTTATTCATATTTTCACACAGCCAGATTTATCTTGCCCCAGCAGGACTAATTTCAATATCATGATTCATTTTGAGTTGAGCAGATACTTGTGTTGGCCCTAGATAATAATTATTTGATGTTTATTGTCGAATATCATCAAAAATAAGCATGTATGGTGTCCTCTAATGTTTTGCTATAGAACCACTCATACCGTTTTAAATCTTTGAGCTTATCTGAATGTATTGTATATAAAATATTGACAATAGTGTAATAAAAATAGACACTAGTGATATAATTTAATTTGTCTGAAAAGCTTTGTGCTTTTACCATCTCGTTATTAAGTCATCAATACGACCATAACATCACCGCTTTTACTGGAGTTATCACTTTGTCTTATCTCACCCTAGGCAAACGCGCGCGCCAAGCCCATCCGCAGATTAGTTTGATTCCTGAGTTTGTTTATTGTAAGTATTTTAATTCAACTGGAGTTTTAACCGAACTTGTTAAGTTACTGGCCACCCCAAATTCTCAAGAAGCGACAAGCTTATTGGATAACCTGGTTCAAGCTAAAGAAATTAAAAAAGAGCAAATTTTAATTTGTTTATTGGTACATGCCAAAGAGCATGGTTATGATGCCCAGTTGTTACAAACTTGTTTAGAAAAAATTGACCTACCTTTTGAGGTCAGTTTTTCATTCATGTGTTACTTTGGCTTCACTGACCTACTTAAATCTTTAAGCACCTCACTTGCACCCGAAGAATTAACTACGCTGTTAGTGCAGGATAATTTTAAGGCTTTTCGATGGGCTTGTGACCACGACGAACTAGCAGCCGTTAAGTGGTTATGGCAGCAGTTTCCGGAAGATAGGCGCCAAGAGATGGTAGCGGCACATGATTTTTCGGCTTTTCGATGGGCTTATAAAAAAAACCATTCAGCTACTATAGTATGGCTATTAACGAACTCACCAGCATGTCTTGCTTATGCCGAAATGCATGTCGAGGACTATGGTCATACAGTTACCACCTTTTTAAATGATACCATCAAACAATTACGCACACGTTGTATTGATGCCGCAGACCCCAGCATTTTGAGTTTGAGTACGCTTGAGCGCGATAGGTGCTTTTATCTGGTGCGTCATTTGATTCGTCGCCCTGATTATCCGGGAGGTCAAAACCATCTTGATTTTTTATTAAGCATTCCGGCGCT
Source organism: Legionella sp. (assembly GCA_002863045.1). Taxonomy (GTDB): domain Bacteria; phylum Pseudomonadota; class Gammaproteobacteria; order Legionellales; family Legionellaceae; genus Legionella_C. Next base: position 56,576 of record PKDH01000067.1, on the reverse strand, counting down.
CACGGATGTAGTACATCGCAGTCCTAACCCACGAGAAGCTCCTAACGAGTTATTATGCCTAGCCTTTGATGTCGAGCATGAAGCGGCGGCTTTGCGTTTGCTCGCCATACCCAATGTACGCCAAGCAGCAGTGCGCGATTATTATTATCTAGATTATCAAGCGCAGGTCGCTGCCGATTTAACCGCAATACTCGAAGACCGCGAGTCATCGATGCGCGCGCTGGCGCCTCATGTACGCGGCCACTATGAGAGGCTTGCAGAGCATTATGAAGTGCGTATTGCGCAGGGGGGTGGGGCGCATAAGATACTAGACGCGATGCGCACGGAACTTGCTGAGCGCTATACTGCAAAACCTGCTTATTATGCTGATGATGCAGGGCAAAGTCATTGTTTACCCCTGACCTGGGATGAGTTTGAGGCGTTAGATTTAAAAGCATCAGCTCAAGCATTGGCTTTGCAAGCTTATTATGACCATACGCTACACACGACCTGGCGCTACTTTCAACAGCCCAATCTCTGGCAAGATAAACGTGCCGCCCTGGTCATCAGTGGTGGGGCTGATTATCGCGGGTATGAACCTATGCTTGCAGTGTTGTGGTGTGCGGCGACCGACACCACTGAGAGTCCTGTCGCACATCAAGCGCGAGACGTACGTATTAACCATTTTATTACCACAATGGCCATGATAGCGCGCGCACATAACTGGCACGGTGAGCAAAAGCAAGCCGATGGGAAGATATACGAGTGTGATGATAAAAAAGCCGATAGACCAAGCTGTAATCCAGGCGTTCATCGCCGCTTAGGGCAACTGATCGAGCTCTTATTTGATGCCGGTGCCGAGATAAAAACCTTCACACAGCTTAACCAAAATTTATGCGACCAATTACGCACCCACTTTGAGCAAAAGCTCAAGCACAATCCTGAACGTCTAGGACAGTTAAAAACACTCTATGACGGTATTGTGATTGATTACGCCGATTTAACTGAGCAAGATTTAGCGCTCTTAGGTGCGCTTAATTTGACTGATGCCGAAATAGAGCAGCAAGTCGCGGCGGTGTTCGAGCGCTATGTTGATACTTTCAATCGTATGCCTTTGCAAATTTATGTCAAAGATTATTTCTCAGTTGGGGCAAATCCTAAGCCAAATTTGGATGCCAGCTGTTATCAATCGCATTTCTTATGGTTGCGTCATAGCAACTCAGCTCGTACTTGGGAGATGATGCATGCTTTAAACGAAACTCAAAAAACAACACAGCATCCTCATACAATGTTTGGACGAAAAGCATCATCTTTAGAATTAAAAAACAATGATGCAGCTGTAGATAGCGATGAGTCAGATGATGAGGAGAGGATGAGGCCGACCTAGATAATCCATAGTGTTTTAACTTATTAAGCTTACCTGAGCGACTTTATATCAAATATTGATAATAGTGTATTTAAAGTACATAATAGCGATATAATTTACTTAGAAAGCTTTGTTTCTACCATTTTGTTATTAAGTCATCAGCATGACCGTAACATCACCATTGTTGTAGGAATTATTACTATGTTTTATTTCAAGCTAGATTATTACGAGCGCCGCGCCCATCCGCAGATTAGTTTAATTCCTAATAATTTATATAATAGGTATTTTGATTCAACTGGCGTTTCGAACCAACTTGTTGATTTGCTGGCCACTCCAACGCTTCAAGAAGCAATAAGCTTATCCAATAACCTTATTGCAGATGAAGAAATTGAAAAAGAGCAACTTTTAATCTGTTTGTTGACACATGCTAAACAGCATGATTATGACCTCCAGTTGTTACAAACTTGTTTAGAAAAAATTGCACTACCTTTTGAGGTTAGTTTTTTACCCATATGTTCCTTTGGTTTCACTGACCTACTCGAATCTTTGAGTAGGTCACTTACATCTGAAGAGTTAAACACTTTGTTAGCGCAGAATAATTTTGCGGTTTTTCGCCGGGCTTGTCATAACGGCCAACTCGCAATCATCGAATGGCTATGGCAGCAGTGCTTGGAAGAGAAGCGCCAAATTATGTTAGCGACGGGTAATTTTAAGGCTTTTAGATGGGCTTGTAAAAATGGCCAGTTTGCGATAGTCCAATGGCTATGGCAGCAGTGCTTGGAAGAGAAGCGCCAAATTATGTTAGCGACGGGTAATTTTAAGGCTTTTAGATGGGCTTGTAAAAATGGCCAACTCGCAATGGTCGAATGGTTATGGCAGCAGTGCTCGGAAGAGAAGCGTCAAGCGATGCTGGCGGTGAATGATTTTGAGACTTTTCCATGGGCTTGTAAAAATGGCCAACTCGCAATCATCGAATGGCTATGGCAGGAGTGCCCGGAAGATGAGCATCAAGCGATGCTGGCGGCGGATAATTTTGAAGCTTTTCAAATGGCTTGTGAAAACGGCCATCTAAAAGTCGTCGAATGGCTATGGCAGGAGTGCCCGGAAGATGAGCATCAAGCGATGGTGGCGGCGCGTAATTTTGCGGCTTTTAGTTGGGCTTGCTATTATCGCCATTCAGCTACTATAGTATGGTTATTAACCAACTCGCCAGCATGTCTTGCTTATGCTGAGATGCATGCCTGGAGGGATCGTGATAAAGTTACCACCTTTTTAAATGATACCATCAAGCAATTACGTGCACGTTGTATTGATGCCGCAGACCCCAGCACTTTGAGCTTGAGTACGCTTGAGCGCGATAGGTGCTTTTATTTAATCCGCCATTTGATTCGCCGCCCTGATTATCTGGATAGTCAAGACCATCTTGAGTTTTTATTAAGCATTCCGGCGCTCACGGATGTAGCACATCGCAGTCCTAACCCCCAAGAAGCTCCTAACGAGTTATTACGCCTAGCCTTTGATGTTGAGCATGAAGGGGCGGCTTTGCGTTTGCTCGCCATACCCAACGTACGCCAAGCGGCGATGCGCGATTATTATTATCTAGATTATCAAGCGCAGGTCGCTGCTGATTTAACCGCAATACTCGAAGACCACGAGTCATCGCTGCGCGCGCTGCCCCCTCATGTACGCTTCCAATATGAGAAGCTGGCAGCACATTATGAAGCGCGTATTGCGCAGGCGGGTGGGGCGCATAAAATACTAGACGCGATGCGCACGGAACTTGCTGCGCGCTATACTGCAAAACCTGCTTGTTATGATGATGATGCAGGGCAGCGTCATTGTTTACCCCTGACCTGGGATGAGTTTGAGGCGCTAGATTTATCTGCATCAGCCCAAGCCTTAGCTTTGCAAGCCTATTATGAGCATACGCTACACACCACCTGGCGTTACTTTCAACAGCCCAATCCCTGGCAAGATGAGCATGCCACCCTGGTCATCAATGGTGGGGCTGATTATCGCGGGTATGAACCCATGCTTGCAGTGTTGTGGTGTGCGGCAACCGACACCGCTGAGAGTCCTGTCGCACATCAAGCGCGAGACGTACGTATTAACCATTTTATTACCGCAATGGCCATGATAGCGCGCGCACATAACTGGCACGGTGAGCAAGAGCAAGCCGATGGGAAAATATACGAGTGTGATGATAAAAAAGCCGATAAACCAAGCTGTGGCCCGGGGGTCAATCGCCGCTTAGGGCAACTGGTCGAGCTCTTATTTGATGCCCAGGCCGAGATAAAAACTTTCACACAGCTTAACCAAACTTTATGCGACCAATTACGCACCCACTTTGAGCAAAAGCTCAAGCACAATCCTGAATGTCTAGGACAGTTAAAAACACTCTATGACGGTATTGTGCTTGATTATGCCGATTTAACTGAGCAAGATTTGGCGCTCTTAGGTGCGCTTAATTTGACTGATGCCGAAATAGAGCAGCAAGTTGCGGCGGTGGTCGGGCGCTATGTTGATACCTTCAACCGCGTGCCTTTGCAAATTTATGTCAAAGATTATTTTTCAGTTGGGGCGAATCCTAAGCCAAATTTGGATGCCAGCTATTATCAATCGCATTTCTTATGGTTGCGTCATAGCAGTTCAGCTCGTACTTGGGAGATGATGCATGATTTAAACGAAACTCAAAAAATAAGGCAGCATCCTCATACAATGTTTGGACGAAAAGCATCATCTTTAGAATTAAAAAACAATGATGCAGCTGTATATAGCGATGAGTCAGATGATGAGGAGAGTATGAGGCCAACCTCGTAGTTTAGATGGTTCATTACATTAAAGCCGCCTAAGCCTGCTGTGTAAAATAGCGGTTTTCTTTAAGATAATCATTAAACACCTTTTCTCTAGCAGTTGGTGCTTGGCTGAAGAAAACGCTCGTACCTAGGCTTACACGCGCCGCAGCAATCACCAGCCCCACCAATGTCAGTGAGCTTATCACCATAAGCGCATCAGCAAGTAAGCGCCAGCCTTTATCACGATGCTTAAAATGTTGGTGTGCCAAAGCACGCATGGTATTTATTTTTTGTTCGGGCGTTGCCTTTGATAAGCGAGTATTTAACACATCACGGTAGAAATTTTGAACATCTTGTTTATAAGCATGACCAAATTCATGAGAAGAAGCTTTATCGCAAAAAGCTTTTAAAGCACATAAATCTTGAACAATGCTATTAAAATCAGTCGAGTGGATAAATAAATTTAATCTATCTTTAACACAATTTTGCCAAATTTCATCATTAGAGCAATGACTATATATTTGATTTTGCCAATGTTTTTTTTCTAAAGTAGGGCTATAGTTTGGCTGGTCTTTTTCGTTAAGCTTTTCAAAAGCTGTTTTTAATGCAGCAAAATTTTCAGACTTCTCCGCTTCGTCGCAATCATCAAATTTTTTTATAAGGGTTTCAAAAATGTGAAGTGGCTGCTGTTCATAGTCATTTTTCTGTGTTTCTAGCTGCGATTGAAATTGTTCTTGCTGTGTTCGCAGTCGCGTTCTTAATTCCTCAGAGTGTTTTTGAGATTCTTCTAGCGCTTGGCGTGTTTCTTCTAGCACTTGTGCGCGTATGGGCTCGATTTTTTTAAGTGCCACCTCTTCTACTGGATAAGTTGAAACTTGACGCTCTAACTCTTCAAAATGTATTAATTTATTTTGAAGGGTTAAGGCTTGATTAAAAGAATTGATGGTTTCAGTAAAGGCTCGTATTTTTTTAAGATTTTCTTTTTTTTGGCCAATATCATCCGCACGCTTATCAAGCTCTTCCTGATAAGTTTTTATGCCATCCTCAACTCGCTGCCAGAGCTCATCATCCTCAACTATCGTATAAATTAGTGAATCTGAAGATAAATTGTCCAGCTCTTCAAAGCAGATGGTCAAAAGCTGAGGGTCACTTAAAGCGTTTAATTGCTCGGGTGTCATAGGGTAAAAATGAGAATCTTCAGCAGTTAGTGACAAAATATTGCTGCCATATTGTTGAATAATCTCTTGGTGCAACTGAATGAATTGTAGTATTTGCTGAGTTGAACTTAGCTTAAGTTGGGAAATGATGTCTTGGTCTTCTGCTTTTTGAATTTTTTGTAAAAATCCTATGAAACTACTGCCTAGAGTGAGTAGGTTTTGGATATTTTGCCAATTGGCGTTCGTATCGTTTCTACAAAATTCGGCAAAAAGCTTTTCGTAAACTTGAAAACGAGCGATTCCTATAGACTTGCCCGCTGCTAAATTGGCCAGATTAATATTAAATAAATGCTCTAAAACAATAGGCTCACGATATTGCGCCACAAAGGCATAGCCGGCATCAAAATTGGTACTTTTGGGCTGGTACCCTTGGGAAAATATATTAGTAGTTTGGCCTTCATCTGGTTTGTAAACTAAACGTGCAATAAATTTTAAATATTCGTTAAATTGTACGGCAATTGCCTTTACATCAATTGATGAATAATCGACCAAATCATCAAATAGGACAAAAATAGATAAAATATCCATGGTGGTATTAAAATTATCTGTAGCAGATAATTTTAATGGCTGGGAACTTAAAAATGATTCGATACGAGTTTTGACGTTCTCTAGCTCAGAAACCGTCTCCTGAGTAATATCTGTCTCAGGCTGAATACTACTGATGGTTAAATCACCGAACACCTGGGTGCATGAGCATTGTAAATTCTCGATTTCACGTTGCAGTTGTAAGATAAAGAGTGGTTGGGTTTTAAGTTTTTGCAAACCTGCATGTAGAAGGTCAAGCTTTGTTTTTAAGGCATATATTTCCTGACGCAGAGTATCAACTTCAATTTTTAATAAAATCTCTGTGTGTTCTTCATTCAACTTTTCATCAATCTTTAATTGCAAATTAACTAAATTTTTAAGGCGTTCAATGGCTTGTTGATAATTAGGCGGAGAAGCACTCAAATTAATTAATCTTTCAGCTTCTGTAAAAAATGACTGAATATTTTCATTTTTACCACGCTGCAACAAGATTAGTTTGCCGAGCAAAGCATCGTGAACGTTTTTAATGGTTTCATCGTTATCAAGTGCCGCATCCGCAATAAATAGTTGATAGATGCGGTCCATGTAACTTTTAAAATTAAAAGCTAAATAACTATGAATCTTAGGCTTGTCTTCACAAGCACTTTCTGGAGTTCTTCTGAGCAATTCGATGAGTACTGCATCTTCTTGATTAATAGCTTTATTTATGTCATTTAAAAAATTTTGAATTTTAGGCCAATTGTCATCATCTAATTTCAGATGCATGCCACCATATTTATCAGGAGGTAGGATATTTTTTTCACATAATAACTTTATTTGGTAAATCACATCGCTAAAATAAAGCGAACCTGCCGCGGTATAGACATCAGAAGCACCTATCAATGAATGACTCTGATCAAACTGATCATAGTTGCATTGCATCTCATCTTTGGGTGCAGACCAAAAAGAATTAAAAAATTCGCTAGTATCAACAGGTTTTGATTGTTCAAGTCCTATCATTAAAAGCTTTTCTTCATCATAACGGTAAAAATAAACGTGGCCGCTATAGCCATTGTCCGTAATAGTGTTATTAACATAATTTTTTTGATCCGCACCACCCATGGCAATGTTGATACCAAAATCACAGGGCTCTATTAGGTACTCTGATAATTGACCTATAAGGCCATTGGTAAAACTTTTTACCTCAACAACTTTGTCACCCTCACGATGCACGCTATGGGTAGAAGTGCGCGAAATGACGCCATTTTTGCCATCGTTTTTAGGAAAAAGACATAAAAATTCATCCTGATTCTTTTTTGATAAGCCTTGATAATCAATGACAATACGGCTGGCATGGGAAAGGTAATCGGCAATACATAGTATGTCGGTTGGCGGTCGTAAATTATCTTTATCCCCAACACGCTGTACCTTAAATTCACCAGCATAAATACACGCCATAGTCATTTTCATCATTTTAACGGCAAGATGGTCGCCACCATATTGAAAAGTTTTTGCCCACTGTTCGGCAACTCGTTGTTGGTCTTCTTCGATAGATGCAGCAAGAATTTTAGTTTTTATATTAGGCATGATCGAGCTAGATAATTATTTTTAATGAGTCAGTTTATCATTCAAATATTAACAAAATATTAACAACATTAAGATGGCGCTGATTGTCCGTATTTTGTGAAAAATCGCAGTACATAGACATAACAAACAAAACTTAAACATTGAAATCAATGGATCATTCATGTTTTTTTAGGAAATTTATTTACATTATGCATAAGATAATGCTATTAATTCGCCCCGTTAAAATTGAATGTTGAATTACAATCATGAGTCGCAGGCGTCAAGCAAAAATAACCAAGGGTGTGTTTCCAGCAGATATTGAAACATTGAGTCATGATGGGCGGGGTATCGCACGTATTGATGGCAAAGCCACTTTTATTGCCGGCGCGCTACCAGGTGAAGCGGTTGAGTTTAGTTATACTCAGCATAAAAAAGATTTTGATGAAGGCACGTTGATAAACATTAAGGCTGCCTCACCCTTACGAGTCAAGCCTGATTGCCCACATTTTAATATGTGTGGTGGGTGTACCATGCAGCATATACAAGCTCAGGCACAAATTAAATTTAAAGAAACCTTTTTGCTTGACTTATTGCAGCGCTTGGCTCATGTAACGCCTGAAACTCTATTATCGCCTTTAACCAGTGAACCCTGGCATTATCGCCATAAAGCACGTTTAAGCGTGCGTCATGTGATAAAAAAAGCCGCAACGTTAATTGGTTTTCGTGAAAAAAATAACCCGCGTTTTATTGCTGATATCAGCCAATGCCCTGTCCTACATCACAAAGTCGATAAAGCGTTACCAGCTTTGCGTGCCTTGTTGGATTCTTTTGAGGATTTGCATAGCATTGCCCAAATTGAGGTGGCAGCCGGTGATAAAGACATCGCGCTTATTTTTCGTAACATGCAACCATTAAGCGCGCCAGATGCAGCAAAATTACGTGAATTTGCTGAACAAGCGCAAATGATTATTTTGCTCCAACCAGGCGGACCTGAAACGGTCGAAATTTTTCATCCGCCAGCTCATGATGGCTTTTTAACCTATGGATACGAAGATATAACATATCGATTTTATCCCACCGATTTTACCCAGGTAAATTTAAATTTAAATCAGCAAATGATAACCCAAGCGCTACAATTACTTGATTTACAGCCCCAAGACCGTGCGCTTGATTTATTTTGTGGTTTGGGTAATTTCACGCTACCCATGGCGAAACGTTGTCAGACTGTGCTCGGGGTTGAGGGCAGTTCTGCCATGGTTGAGCGCGCTACACACAATGCGGCGCTTAATCATCTTAATAATGTGACTTTTTATGCCGCAAACCTTGAGCAAATAGCTGATTTGTCGGCCATTATTAAACACCAATCGTTTGATAAATTATTACTAGACCCCGCGCGCTTAGGTGCATTAGACATTGTTAAGCATATTCAATTCATTAATCCAGCTCGTATCGTATATGTTTCGTGTAACCCAGCCACACTTGCCCGTGATACGGATATTTTGGTTAACCAACAAGGTTTTCGTTTAAAAGCTGCAGGCGTTTTAGATATGTTTCCACATACCACCCATGTGGAATCGATGGCTTTATTTGAACGATCTTGATGATTTTTTTGTATCAGTTCATTTCATAAAATGATTTGACTTAAGCTTTCGTTAAGAAAAAGAGGTTACACTATAAATAATCAAAGCAAATTTGATTACTATTTAATCATTAAGTCCCCATCTATAACACCATGGATAGTATGGAATAAAGATGGCTATATTTTAAGGGAGAACTGTCATGCTCATTTTGACTCGACGAATAGGCGAAACACTTATTATTGGCGATGATGTTAATATCACAGTACTAGGTATTAAAGGAAACCAAGTGCGTTTAGGTATTAATGCACCCAAAGATGTTTCGGTGCATCGCGAAGAGATTTATCTGCGAATTCAACAAGAAAAAGATACTTCTGATACCGAGGATACACTTTGAGTTCAAGTGTAAGCATGTTCTACCTAAATAAACGCTTATCTATTTAGGTAGGAAAGCTTTTTCTAATCAAATGGACATCGCCTGCAGATAATAAAAGGCGACTGCCATTTTTTTTCTGTACGATTAAATAACCTTCATCGTTAACACCACATGCCAAACCTTGCTCAGTATGTTGCTGTTGCTGAAAAGAGATGACATGGCTCGCTAGATAATCTTTTTGTTGCCAGCAGGCTTGAAATATGCTAAAACCATGATTTAAAAAAAGCGTGATATGGCGTGTTAAAGTCATAGTAAGGCGCGCTGCCAAAGCATTTCTATCCCATAGATGACCCGTAATATCTTGCAAGGTACACCAACTGTTAGAGGCTAATTCTGGGCTTAACATATGCACGTTTAGACCAATGCCAATAATAAGTTGAGTTTGACCATGTGCTTCTCCTAAAAGTTCAATTAAATTGCCGCATAATTTTTTATCTTGCCAGATGATATCGTTGGGCCATTTTATTTTTAAGCCCGATACCTGAGCGTCTTCAAGGCAACTGCAGATACTAAGGCTTACTACCAAACTTAAAGCCGATAATCGGGCAAGGCTACACTCAACATTCAAGCGAAGAGACAAATAAATATTTTGACCAAAAGGCGAGACCCATTGTTTGCCTAGCCTGCCGCGGCCTGAGGTTTGTTGCTCAGCCAGACAAATATCAAGGCCTGCATAAAAGGGTAGGTGCTTTAAAAAGGTATTGGTTGAATCAACTGAGCTATATAAATGTAGACGATAGTTATCAATCATCTTGGCTAAATATGCGTTAATCGCCGAATCGCTTAGTAAATGGATGGGAGTTCTTAAGTAATAACCTTGCTTGGGTTTGCTTTGAATAGGTACGCCAAGCGCGCTCAATTGTTTTATATGCTTCCAAATAGCTGTACGAGACATTTGTAAGCTTTGACCAAGAACATGGCCGCTTATACACTGACCTTTGGCAAGTAAAGTAAGAATATGTTGCTGGATTGCGTTAAGTTTCATCATGATTTTAATAAATGGGTATTGAGATTAAGATGAATATGACGTTGTGTGGTAATACTTGGATGACAGCAAAGGGCTGTATAGGTTTGAGGCTTGGGCATCAAAGTAAATATTTGCCAAGTTCCTCCATGCACAGAGTCATAGACGGTTATGGGTTGGTCTGGGTTTAGAGATACATCAAATTGTTGGGTTGGATAACCCAACCCCTGCCCAATGGCTTTAACAAAAGCCTCTTTTTGCACCCAAATATTAAAAAAAGCGCTGGCCTGCTCAGAAGGTTTAAAACTTTTTAAATGATTGATTTCATTAGGTGAAAATAATTCGCAAGCTAAGTCAAGGTAGGGTCTTTGAGAAAGACATTCAATATCTACGCCAAGCGCTTCATGACTGCCTACGGCTAATAATGCGCTATCTTGGGAGTGGCTCAAATTAAAGACAATGGGAATAGTGGTGTTTAAAAAAGGTTTTCCCCAGCGTGCATAATCAAAGCAAAGTACGTGTGCAGGTAAATGCAAATAGCATGCTAAAATTTGGCGCATCAAAGCGCGTGCAATACTAAAGCGGCGCCTATGTCTGGCAAAGTAAAACCGTTTGGCGCGCGCTTGCTCTTCACGATTGAGATAAGCGTGTGCTTCATTTAATCCATCACAAAGTGAAAAATACCAAACATCAATTCGTATAGGGTCAAGGGTAAAATCGCTAAAGCTTTCAGCTGCAATAAGCTTGTGCATCGGTCGTGGTAGTCATTTTAAAAAAAAGGTATCATATAGCACACCTATTAATTCACCAAATGAGCATTCAATGAGTCGTCAATTTTTAGACTTTGAGCAACCAATCGAAGAATTAAATCAAAAAATTCACGCCTTGCGTATGGTAGGGAATGATAACGAAGTCAATTTAAGTGAAGAAATTACCAAACTTGAGGCCAAAAGCCGTGAATTAATGGTTAATATCATGGCCAATCTAGAACCCTGGCAAGTCGCGCAGATGGCAAGACATCCCCTAAGGCCGCAAACCACTGATTATATTGAGGCAATTTTCACTGATTTTCAGGAATTGCATGGCGATAGACATTATTCGGCCGCCCCTGCAGTGATTGGTGGCTTAGCACGTTTAGACGGTCAGCCAGTTATGGTTTTAGGGCATCAAAAAGGCAAGCGTACCAAAGAAAAGGTGTATCGTAATTTTGGTATGGCGCGACCTGAGGAATATCGTAAAGCCCTGCGCTTGATGAAATTAGCTGAAAAATTCAAATTACCATTGTTTACGTTCATTGATACAGCGGGGGCTTATCCTGGTATTGGTGCCGAAGAACGCAATCAGTCTGAAGCAATTGCACGCAACTTGTTAGAAATGGCACAATTAAAAACACCCATTATTTGCACTGTCACGGGTGAAGCAGGTTCAGGTGGGGCACTTGCCATTGGTGTTGGTGACAAGGTTTTGATGCTTGAGCACAGCATTTATGCAGTTATATCACCTGAGGGTTGTGCTTCAATTTTGTGGAAAGATGCTGCTAAAGCGCCTGAAGCGGCCAAAGCCATGGGTATCACCGCTCAAAAGGTTTATGAACATCAATTAGTCGATGGCGTGATAAAAGAGCCTTTGGGTGGCGCACATCGTGATGTGGCATTGATGGCAGAAAATATCAAAACGCTATTAATCAAAGAATTACATGCGTTACAAGCAATGGATTTAGATACGCTACTTGCCAAGCGTTATGCAAAATTAATGGCCATGGGCGCATGTGATTAAACTTTTTAGTGCAGAAATACTGGAAATTCTTAGCAAAGCAGCAAAATTATACATCGCTTTTAGTGGGGGCTTAGACTCAACAGTATTACTTTATGCCGCACTTAAAGAACCCCAGCTGCGCTCTAAAATTTATGCCATTCATGTTAATCATCAATTAAATAAACAAGCATGCGCCTGGCAGCAGCACTGTATTAATATATGCCAAACATGGGCAGTTCCTTGTATAAGTGCTTTGGCGGCATTTGACACAACTCATAATATTGAAGCCCATGCCAGGCAAGCACGCTATGCGATTTTTAAAGCGCAGCTTGGCGCAAATGATGTATTACTTACAGGGCATCATTTGCACGACCAAGCTGAGACATTATTGTTGCAGTTATTCAGAGGAGCAGGTGTACGCGGGCTTGCTGCGATGCCTTCGATTAAATCGCTAGGGCAGGGGCGAGTCATTCGACCTTTATTACATCACGCTCAAGAAACATTAGAACAATATGCGCTTGATAATCGGTTAACATGGATAACGGATACCAGTAATAAAGATCCCTATTTTACGCGTAATTGGTTGCGCCTTGATTTAATACCACAATTGCAAGTGCGTTGGCCACATGTTGAACATACACTGGCCAAAACTGCCATGCATTGCCAAGAGGCGCAGCAATTGCTAGAGGAATTAGCTTGGCAGGATTATCAAGCTGTGGCGTTGGATAAACAATTATCGCTATTAAAATTGCAAACGTTATCTTATGCGCGCTTAAAAAATGTTTTACGCTATTGGTTAAATAAGCATGATTTATCGCCACCCGATACCCAAAAGCTCCATGCCATGGCGACAATTTTTTTTACAGCCAAAGCAGACGGATTACCTGAGATTATCCATGGAACGTCGATCATTAGGTGTTATCAACACCATCTTTATATCGTGCCGCGCGCGCGTTGCAAGCCAAAGTCTCAGGCTTGGGTTGATTTCCCAGCGCCGCTTCACTTAACAGCTGACCTGGGTCAATTAACCGTTAACTCTGATGCCTTAGTGCCTGTTAATGCGCCTGATTTGCATATTCGGTTTCGCCAAGGAGGTGAGCGGATTTATCATCACAGTCACCATAAATGCCTTAAAAAGTGCTTGCAAGCTTGGCGAGTGCCGCCCTGGGAGCGTGCACGTATCCCTCTTTTATATAGCTGCGATAAATTACTTGCTGTGATTGGCTATATGTACAGTGACGATTATCCTAAAATTTTAGGCAAACATACTAAAATTATGTGGCACAAATCCTCAAATCAACATTCAGGGTGATTAACAGCAAGACCACCTAGAGAAGTTTCTTTATAAATGGTTTGCATATCAAGGCCTGTTTGTTTCATGGTTTTTATGACTTTATCCAGTGAAATATGATGCTCCCCATTGCCAATTAAAGCCAAACGCGCGGCATTCACGGCTTTAACTGCCCCCATGGCATTGCGTTCAATGCATGGAATTTGCACTAAACCTAATACCGGGTCACAGGTCATACCTAAGTGGTGCTCCATAGCAATTTCAGCGGCATTTTCTATTTGGGCATTGTTTGCGCCAAGGACTGCAGCAAGGCCGGCTGCTGCCATTGAGGAGGCAACACCAACTTCACCCTGGCATCCTACCTCAGCCCCTGAGATAGAAGCATTTTTTTTATATAAAATACCAATGGCGGCCGCTGTCAAAAAATAGGTATGCATATCATCAGCTGTTGTTTTACCGTGTGCTTCTTGTAGATACTGGAAAACAGCCGGAATAATGCCGGCCGCGCCATTGGTAGGTGCAGTAACGATGCGCCCACCAGCCGCGTTTTCTTCATTAACGGCCATGGCAAATAAATTTAAGCGATTCATCATATCTGCATGTTCATACACACTTTGAATGCCTTGTTTTTCAGTAAGGCGCTTGAATAACGCGGGCGCGCGCCGTTTAAGATTTAAACCACCCTCAAGTATGCCAGAGCTTTGACAGCCTCGAGCAATGCACGCTTGCATCACCGCAGCAATCTCTTCAATACCTTTAAATACAGCTTGCTCTTCCCGCCAAGTGCACTCATTTTTAAGCATGATCTGAGCGATGCTTAAATGGTGCTTTTGGCCTAGAGCAAGTAATTCTCGCGCACTGTTAAAAGCAAGCGGTGGTGTAATACAGGTGTTGGCAGGTTGGTCAAATTCGTCATCGGTCACGATAAAACCGCCACCAATAGAATAATATATTGTCTCTAATAATAGCGCGTGATTTGAATCATAGGCAAAAAAATGCATGCCATTGGTATGCTTGGGCAGTAATTCTTTTTGTAAAAAAAGAAAATCAGTTTGCGGATTAAAAGCAAGGCTATGATGCCCGCCTACATTTAATATTTGCGCGTGAAGGATATGCTGCATTCGTGGGGTCATGGTTGATGGGTCAACCGTATCTGGTAAAAAACCTTCTAAACCATTTAAAATGGCTTTATCGGTGCCATGTCCTTTACCCGTTAGAGCAAGTGAGCCATATACCTTGATTTGTAGACGAGTTGTTTTTTTTAACAAATCACATTTATCTAACTGCTGTTGGAAAGAGTAAGCGGCAATCATGGGTCCCACCGTATGAGAGCTTGAAGGACCAATGCCCACAGAGAATAAATCAAATAAGCTAATATCCATGTAAACCTTAAATAATTTTAATCATTAAATGTTATAAGCAAGTATAAGACGATTCAACTGCAATTTCTCAAATTAAATAGACAAGTAAAATTTCAATATAATCAAGCAGCTTTGTTTGAGACTGGTAATTTTAAATGAACTTAGGCAGAATGAGCGAGGAAAGTTACTGAAGTTTGAATTTTAGCAAAGTTAAAAGGGGATTTTATGAAAATGAACTTGGTTGCAGCGACTGTTATGAGTTTAGCGATGTCTTCGGCAATGGCAGCTGATGCAGTAACGCTTAATAACGATACGGATAAATTATCTTATAGTATCGGCGCGGATTTAGGTAAAAATTTCAAAAAACAAGGCATTGATATCAGCCCTAACGCTATGGCAAAAGGTCTTGAAGATGGAATGAGTGGCAATCAATTAATGCTTACTGATGATCAAATGAAAGAAGTGCTTAATAAATTCCAAAAAAATCTTATGGCCAAGCGCAATGCTGAATTTACGAAAAAATCAGAAGATAACAAAGCCAAAGGTGAGGCCTTTTTAGCGCAAAATAAAACCAAAGAAGGCGTGGTCACTACCTCAAGCGGTTTGCAATATAAAATTCTGGAAAAAGGTAAAGGCGCTAAACCTGGTAAAGATGATACTGTAACAGTTGAATACACCGGTAAGCTTCTTAATGGTCAAGTATTTGATAGCTCCGAAAAAACCGGTAAGCCCGCTGAATTTAATGTCTCACAAGTAATTCCTGGTTGGACAGAGGCTCTACAGCTTATGCCAGCAGGTTCAACTTGGGAAGTATATGTGCCAGCATCTCTTGCTTATGGTGCGCGCAGTGTGGGCGGTGCAATTGGCCCAAATGAAACGTTAGTTTTTAAAATCCATCTAATGTCAGTTAAAAAAGCCAAATAAGCATTGAGTCATACATAGCTTCTATAAGCTGTGTATGACTGCGGTTAATTTAACTACCTATTCACACCATCAGATATGAATGAATAAACGCCTTAGTGTTGTTTTTTTTCTAGGATTTTCTTCAGGCCTACCGCTGGCATTACTTACCTCAACATTACAAGCATGGTGGTCAGATGCGGGCTTAAGTTTGGCGGTCATTGCAAGTCTAAGTTTGTTAAATTTGCCTTATGCTTACCGCATGATTTGGGGGCCTTTTCTCGATAAATTAACGCTTCTACCATTAGGTAAGCGTCGCAGTTGGATAGTATGTTGTGCATTTTTAATGTTTGTGGGCTTTAATATTATCGCCAGGCTCTCCCCTGTAAAGCACACTCATTTACTCATCATACTAACCTTTATCATTGCCTGCTTATCTTCCATACAAGATGCGGCCATTGATGCGCATCGTACTGAATACTTGCCTGAACGTGAACACGGTTTAGGCGCCTCACTTGCGGTTTTAGGCTATCGCTTGGCTTTATTAATAGGTGGTGGACTGGCGCTTTTAGTCGCCCACAGGTTCGGGTGGTCTAGTACCTATCATTTGATGGCCACATTTTTTTTAATAGGTATTATCGCGATTTTAGCCAGTGACGAGCCAGCACACCCCACGCTACCACCACAAAATTTAATCAAGTGCATGCAAGCTGCACTTAAAAATTTATGGCATCACCAAAATATATGGGGTTTACTAGGATTTATTATTTTTTATAAATTAGGCGAGGCTTTTACCACTTCGACAAGCAGCATTGTGATGCCGTTTTTAATTCAAGGCCTGGGCTTTTCACTTGACACCATTGGGGTTATTAACAAAGTTTTGGGGTTAATTGCTATTATCTTAGGCGGCGTTATATCTGGTTTTATTTTAACGCATCGATCACTTTTTAAATGTTTGTTGTGGTTTGGTTTGTTACAAGCGCTGACCAACGGTTTATTTTTATTACTTGCTTTTAGCGGCAAAAACGTTGGCTTGCTCGCACTTGCGGTTATGTTGGATAATTTTGCTGCTGGCATGGGGTCTACGGCATTGGTGGTGATGTTTATGAGGATAGTTGATAAGCGTTTTACTGCCACACAATTATCATTTTTAGTGGCCATTGCCACACTACCACGTATTTTTATCGGCCCTATTGCTGCTTATATACAGCTTAAAATTGGCTGGGTTGGGCTTTATGAGGTGGCATGGGCTTTATCATTTGGTTACCTTCCTTTTTTATATGTTCTCAAAAATAGCTTAATCGGTAGGCATCCTAAGTTTGCTTTGTCACACATCTTATCCGCTTAAACTCAATAATTGGGCAAATTAGAGTTTTTGAGCCGAATTGATTAAACTTAATTTAAAGCAGTTAATTTTAGTGAGAGCAGAATGGCCAAGCAAGCCGTAGAATATGAGCAAGTTGCAAAAGCTGCTGAGCAATTAAAACAACAAGGTAAAGAACCTTCTTTAACGAATGTGGCCGAAACTTTGGGTTTGGTTTCACAGCCCAATCATCTGGTAGCAATGCTTGAGCAGTGGTATAAAACGCAACCTGAATTCAAGCGCTCTATCGACCGCCCCTTGTCAGACAATATCACCATAACTGCCAAAGAGGTGGCGGAGAAAAATGTAGAATTAGAAAAATCATTGTCATTATTACGGGCAACATTAGAATCAACTGCTGATGGCATTATGATGGTCAATGGTCATGGCAAAGTGGTGGATTGGAATCAAAAATTCGTTGAAATGTGGCGTATTCCTTCACGCATGCTCGAGGTTGGTACAGAAAGTATTAGTTTTGATTATATTTTAGCGCAATTGAAATCACCCGATCAGTTGATTAAAGATGTTGAATTTTTATACAACAATCCAGAGTGGCAAGGTGAACTATCAATACTTCACTTTAAAGATGGCCGTATTTTTGAACGATTCACCCAGCCTCAACGGGTTGGCAATGATATTGTTGGGCGGGTGTATAGTTTTCGCGATATAACGCAAAGAAGTTTAAAAGACGATGAGCTAAGGATTCGCGAGCGCGCCATTGAAGCGAGTAGCCATGGTGTGGTTATTGTTGATATTAGTAAATCTATGATGCCTATTATTTATGTTAATAAAGCGTTTGAGCGCATTACAGGTTTTACTGATAAGCAAGTTTTAGGCCAAGATTTAGCGTTTATTTATGCCAATAAATTACATCAAACTAATTTAAAACGGCTTGATTTAGCTTTTCGCGAATTACGTGAAGAAACTGTTGAGATAGAAAGTTATCGACAAAATGGTGAGGCTTTTTGGAGTGAAATTAGTGTATCACCTGTAAGTGATGCTATGGGTAAGGTGCGCCATTATGTGTGCATTATCAATGATATTACGCAGCGCCGTGACATGGAAAAGCAGCTTTTAAAGCAAGCAACGCATGACTCGCTTACCGAATTGCCTAATCGGGTTTTACTCATTGACCGGGTTGAACAAGCCGTTTTACATGCCAAAAAGAAAAAAAGCATATTTGCTTTTTTGTTTTTAGATTTGGATAGATTCAAATTAATTAATGATTCTCTGGGTCATAGTGTGGGAGATAAGCTTTTGCAAGCAGTCGCCAATCGTTTGCTTATTGCCACAGAAGATGCTGATACGGTCGCCCGTTTAGGGGGTGATGAATTTATTATTTTATTACAAGACATTACTACCGAAAAAGCTGCACAAAATATCGCTGAAAACATATTAGAGAAGTTGGCAACGCCATTTCAAATTATGCAGCATAATCTTAAAATTACTGGCAGTATTGGCATTAGTTATTATCCTAAAGATGGCTCTGATTACGAATTACTCATGAAAAATGCTGATTTATCGATGTATAACGCGAAAGATAGCGGCCGTAATGCGTATCGTATTTATGATAAAGAATTAAATCGACAAGTCATTAATCGTATGCAGCTTGATAATGCGCTTAGAGATTCTTTAAAGCGTCAAGAATTTTATTTAGTTTATCAGCCATTGATTGATTTAACGCAAAATAAGCTCACCGGATTTGAGGCACTGATACGTTGGCAAAGTCATTTATTAGGACATGTACCACCGGTTAATTTTATTGGTGCAGCTGAAGAAAACGGTTTAATCATCGAAATAGGGCGTTGGGTTTTGGAAGAAGCTTGCACGCAATTAAAGCGTTGGCATGATGCCGGCTTTAACACCCTTAGTATGGCTGTAAATATTTCAGGACGACAATTTAGACAAACCCGTTTGGCAGAAATTGTGCAAGAAATATTAGAAAAAACGCAGTTATCACCTCAATTTTTAGAGCTTGAACTAACCGAAAGCCTGCTCGTAGATGACTTACCCAACGCCATTAAAACCATGCAAGAGATTAAAAGTATGGGGGTCAGACTCGTAATTGATGATTTTGGTACTGGTTACTCAAGTCTTTCTTATTTAAAGCAGTTTCCAGTTGATAAACTTAAAATTGACCGTTCATTTATTATCGAGCTTGAAGATGAGACCAGCGAAGCGGCTATTGCGCGTGCCATCATCAATTTAGGCCATAGTTTGAATTTAAAAGTATTGGCCGAAGGTATTGAAACCAAAGTACAACTTAACTATATCACCCAACATGGTTGTGATTATGCCCAGGGTTATTATTTTTCCCCACCTAAGCAAGTCCATGAATTAATGCCCATAATTAAACAATACAGTTGACTCTCAATATCTTTGAGTATGATTAACACGCTTTAGGAGACGATAAATGAGAAGTGTGAGTATTGTGGGTGCAGGTTTAGCGGGGAGTTTGATGGCACTTTTTTTGGCCAAACGAGGGTGTAAAGTTAAATTATATGAATATCGACCTGACTTGCGTATTACGCCTATAGAAAGTAATCGCTCAATTAATTTAGCCTTATCTTGTCGCGGACTAACTGCCTTACAAGATGCAGGCCTTGATGCTAAGGTGCGTCAATTAATGGTACCCATGCGTGCACGGATCATCCATGAAATATCAGGTGAAATTGTCTATCAGCCCTTTGGTCGCCATGAAGAAGAATGCATTAATGCCATTGAACGTAATGCGCTGAATAAATTATTACTTAATGAGCTTGACACTTACCCCTTAGTAAAGTGTTACTTCGATAGCAAATTAGTTAATCTTAATATTGCCGAAAAACAACTTATTTTTCAAAACCAGAAAGGGCAGTTCACGCAACATGATTATGATGTATTTATTGGGGCGGATGGCGCTCATTCTTTGGTTCGAGCATGTTTGCAACAACAAAAACTTATCGATTTTAAACAAACCTTTTTCACACACGGCTACAAAGAACTGACCATTTGTCGCGCTCATCAAACTGTTTTCGATAAAGAGTCTTTACATTTATGGCCGAGAAAATCTTTTTCGCTATTGGGTAATCCAAATTTAGATGGCTCAATCACGGGTTCGTTATTTTTGCCTTATAAAGGACAAGTAAGCTTTGAAAGCTTAACGAGTGAGGCTCAATTATTAGCGTGTTTTAACAAATATTTTAATGATGTATGTGGCTTAATGCCTTCTTTAATTGACGAATTTTTTACCCATCCCATGGGAACTATGAGTCGTATTGATTGTAAGCCTTGGTTTATAGCGGGTCAGGGTGTTTTGTTAGGAGATGCAGCGCATGGAATCATTCCTTTTTTTGGGCAAGGTATGAACAGTGCCTTTGAGGATTGCCGTATACTAAATACCCTTCTGGATGAATATAATGAAAATTGGCAGCAGGTTTTACCAATGTTTTATCATTTGCGCAAACCCAATACGGATGCGGTCGCAAAAATGTCAGAAGATAATTTTCATGAAGTACAAGAAGCGGTATGTAGCGCGCAATTTAATAATAAAAAACGTTTAGCCCAATTGTTAATGCAGCGTTATCCCAAACGTTATATCTCAAAACATGTTTTAGTTATGTTTACTAATACTCCTTACAGTCAGGCGCAAAAAATAGGTCAAATTCAAGAAAACTTTTTAAAAGATATTATGAGTGATAATTTAGATTTAAATACTCTTAATTGGCAAAAAGTTGATCAAATGATGCTTGATTATGACAAAAAAATGGCGGATTTCTTGTAGCCATAGAATTATCAATAAAATTTTGCTTAATATTGTCAATAAAATAGCAAATATCTAAAAATTCAAGTCAAAATATTGACTTTTTTATTAAACTATTTTGAATAAACAGCACTTTTTTAATGATATTAGGTTTATTTTGGTAACTTTTACGCCAAAATTATAAAAAAAGTTGGCACGCTAGATGCAATAGATAAGATGAATCACAAATTTATTGCAAAGGAGTTTTATCATGAAAACCATCCAAGATTATATTGATGCCAAACAACAAGAATTTATGAATCATCCTTTTTTTGAAATATTAGGCCAATTGAAAACGCTTGAAGAAATTGGTTACTTTGTTCCTGAACTCACTTTTTGGGCCATGACATTTCAAGATATTTTGCGCTTAAATGAAGAAAAAGTAAGCGATCCTTATTTGAAAAAAGTTGCACGTCATCACCGCTTAGAGGATGCCGGACATGAACAATGGTTTATCCATGACAAAAAGTACATGGGTGAAAAAAGCATCGACAAATATTGCACCAAAGATGATGTTGTGTGGCTATATAGTAAAGAAACTCAATTAACTCGTGATGCGGCTTACAGTATTCTAGCCGAAGTTTATAAAGCTGATAATGAATTAATTAACATCGCTTTGTTGTTAACCATTGAGTCAAGCGGTCATGTTTTTTTCGAAAAAGTAGCGCAGCAAGTGAAAAAAACTGGTGAAGATAAAAACTTAAAATATTTTTCAAGTTCACATCTTGAAGTAGAAATGGCTCATGCACTTTTTGAAGATGAAATGGAACGTAACCTGTATGCACTACCCGTATCTATTGAGGTAAGACGAGAAGCGCTTAAAATGATTGACCGATGCTATACTGCATTTAGTACCATGTTTGATGGATTAATTCTAGCTTGTAATCGTCGCTTAGAAATAGCTCGTGAAAGGAATCATAAAAATGCCGCTAATATCGCAACTTTGGCAGACTCAGAAGATAAAGCAGTTTAACACAGCCTCAACCCCCAAATCGGCGCCATCAGTGCGTCGATTTTATTATGATTTCGGTCGCATTATTCAGGTTGCAAATGCCTGTATTTTAACGCCAACAACGACTCAAATGTTACAAGAACACTTAGCTTTTGGTTTTAAACACAATTTAGCCATGACGATTAGAGGGAAGGGTATGAGCCAAAGTGGTCAATCATTGCCTACCCATCATAGTGCGGTTATCAGCATGCAACATATCAACCAGTGTAAGGCCGTCAATCAACAAACTATTTGGGTTGATGCGAATGCTTCGTGGGCAGATGTGCTGGCTCGTACTTTGCCGCACAATCTAATGCCTTATGTGGTACCTTATAATTGTGATTTATCAATAGGGGGCGTTTTATCTGTAGGTGGTATTGGTGCATCGTCTTTTAAATATGGTAGTGCGGCTTTCCATGTACAAGCATTAGAAATTATTCAGTCAGATGGTGAGCTTGTTAAAGTTGCGGTTTCTCATCCTTTAGCTCAAGCCTGTTTGGGTGGTCAGGGTTTGTTTGGAATTATTAAAAGTGTTTGTCTTAACCTTAAATCTTACCAACCTTTCATTAAAACGTTTTGCCTTGTATATGAAGATAAGGCAACTTGGTTAAATGATTTAATAAAAGCGAAAAGCTATGCTGATTATATTGAAAGCTTTTGCTCGCCAATGAACATTGGTTCAAAAATTACCAATGATGGTCGCAAACCTGAGGCTAAATGGTTTTATATCATTCACATATCGCTTGAGTATACCCAACATGCGCCTATACTGGCAGACTTACCACTTTCACCTTCTTATCTGGGTTTTGAACAAGAAGATAACACACAATCTTTTCTATTCAGACACAATACGCGTCTTCACGCGATGAAAACTACCGGCCATTGGCAACTATCTCATCCCTGGTATGAGTGTTTTGTGACAGCCCAGATGCTGGAAAATTTAACGCAAATATTGACTACTTTGCCGCCATTTTACGCTAATATGGTGCAGGTCATTCCGGTGTCAGCAAAGTTCCCCGTAGGATTTTTGATGATGCCTGAAGCTCAGGATGTATTTTCGGTAATGATTTTAAATTTGGGGGTACTTAAAAAAATGTTACCCATGTGTTTACAAAGTATTGATTATTTAGATGACTGCTTTTTACCCCAAGGCGGCAAACGCTATTTATCCGGATTTATTCCACGAAAAAGCCCAAGTGATTGGCAGGCGCATTTTGGTGAACAATATCCCCGATGGCGTGATGCCAAAGCACAATTTGACCCTAAAAATTTATTACAATCGTATTTATTCAATCAGCTCTGATTCTTCTTGTAATAGATTGACTGTCTCAATTTTATGAAAACGTTGTGTGATCTTTTTAGCTGAAATTGAGACATCACCCACATCTTGGTGAGCTTTTTCAATATGTTTGGATAAATTATCCATTCTTTTTTCAAAGCGTTGAAAATCAAGGGCGAGTGCTTGTAGATGTTTTTGAATAATATGAACTTGTTTTTTGGTTGCATCATCTTTTAAAACAGCGCGTGCGGTGGTAAGTACGGCCATAAGTGTGCTAGGTGATACAAGCCATACTTTAAGGCGCTGAGCAAGGGTAATAAGCTCTGGGTAATTGGCATGGATTTCAGCAAAAATAGCTTCTGCTGGAATAAACATCACCGCGCCATCTGCCGTTTCTGGTGGGATAATGTATTTGCTGGCAATATCTTTGATATGTTTTAGCAAGTCTTGTCGAAACTGCTGCTGTAAACCTTTTTTTTGTGTGTTATCAAGCATGTTATTGGTTAATTTTTGATAAGTTTCTAGGGGGAATTTGGCATCAATGGCAACATTGCCAGTGGGTTTTGGTAAAAATAACATGCAATCGGCTCTTTTTTGATTGCTTAAAGTATGTTGCAAACGATAGTGGTTACTGGGAATCATGTTGGCAATGAGTGCCGATAATTGGACTTCACCAAAAGCACCACGGGCGCGCTTATCAATTAAGATATCTTGCAAGCTTACGACATTATTAGAAAGTTCGGTGATTTTTTTTTGCGCTTCATCAATGATGGTTAAACGCGTTAATACATTATTAAAAGTGGCTGAAGTTTTTTCAAAACCGGCATCAAGTTGCTGGTGTACATGTTGAGTTAGATGAGATAAATGGGTATGTACTTCATTTTTTAGCGTTTGTAGATGCGAGGTAAGAGCATCAGCATGTTGTTTAAAGCTATGTTGAATTTGTGCGCGAGTATCTTGCATCTGCTGTCCAACATTTTCAGCGATTAATTTTTGAATACTTAATTGGTTTTGACTCATTTGTTCTGATAAATGTAATTGGTTTTTTTGATGCGTTTGACTGAGCATAATTTCAGTTTGGTTTAACATATGCTGTTGTAGTTCTTGGAATCGTTGCGTTAGATATTTTTTTTGTTGCTGATGAATATAAAAAAATACCATAGAGCTAATTAAAAAAAAACCAACCAGCATAAGAAATAAAGCCATAACAAAGTGCATCCTTACGTAAATAATAATTTATGCGCGTTCGGCAATATAAAGTGCTTTATTCGAATTTTCAATTTTTAATTAGTCATTTATCCTCATTTAGGAAAACTCATCAAAAAAGACGGATTTTGTAATTCATGGATTAAACATTTTTAGATAAACTTTTTTTAATTTCTTAGGCTGTTTAAGCAGTATGATAAGCGATTTTTTCAAATTTACTCAAACATGAATAGCGCAAGCACTATGATTATGTTGAATACGCTGTTTGTGACCTATTATTAACGACCATAAGAAATGACTACAATAAGGGTCGGCCTTATTCTGAATGAGGGAGGAACAATACCAGAATTTTTCCAAGACCATAGCCAAAATCACTTAGCCACTACAATACTATAGGCTCATACTATTCGAATAAGACTCACTTTTATCAGTACATTCTTCAGCTGTCGCAAGATAATCAATCTTTTCATTTGCAAGCCTAATCCATGCATCTCCTGCATAATTGGTCGTTACAATTTTAGCTGCCCAGCCAGTAATTAACATCATGTAAGCTGCTAATCGACCAGCATCAACTAGACGATAACTTTTTGCTTCACCAAAAAATTTTTTGTATAACAATGGATTATCGATAATCTTCACAGTCTTTTCCAGTAAATCAATGGATGCTTCTAACGAAAGCTTTTTGTTTTCTCGTAACCTGACAATGAGCGCAGTCATCTTATGACAAGCATTCTTAAAATCTTCAGGATAATGAGGCTGTTGTTCTAGCTTTTGCGGAATGTTTTGCTGAAGCTTGCTGAATGAGCAATTAAGCTTATTTTCGATGAGACGTTTTATTAATTTAAAAATGCGATCTTCTGTATTTTGTTTCATATCAGAAGTGCGGTTTTCTCCGCTTAAAAACATCATTTGATATACAACATTTGAACATTTAAACTTGTGATGACCTACTTTTCCTAATGGATAATTATTATAGTCATAGCCTCCTCGATAATTTAAAGGATGTGCGGAAGTACCGCTTAAAAACAAATAATCCATATCATCGCTTGTTGCATATACATCATAGTTTATTGATAATCTTAGCTTAAGTTTTTCATTAAAGTTATGAGCGAGCTCATTTGCTAGATGAGGTAATTTTTTCACTACCAACTTCAAAGGGCATGCAACTCCTGAAGAACTATAATAAGACGCTAACTTCTTTGCCTCCGATTCAATGGCACTAATTTGTAATTCAAAATAGCCTGCTAAAAATTTTTCGTTGTTACTTAATCTGTCTTTTGCATCGTCAATATCATGTTGTGCTGCATAATATAAAATTAGACGAGGCATACAACTAACTGATCGAATATTGGCTTGTTTGTATTTTTTATAAATACTTTCCATTTCTGCTCGTGGTGATTCAGGCAAGCGGGCTAGAGTTATAAATTTTATAATCTCATCTGCCCCAGCCAGATGAGATAAAGATATAGCATCACCTTTTCCACCGGTATCAACTTCTTTTGTATTTGCAGTGAGCCTTAAGCCTAAGTTTAGGTCAGCCAAAGGTACCAAATCTTGTGCTGAGAGTAATGACATATCAACGCTTATTAAAATAAATGATTTTTATTTTATCATCATGTACATTTATTTAATAGGTATTAACATGTTTTTTAATTATTACAGAATCAATCTATGGATGAGAACAGCGTTTATTCATAATGATCTTGCCCTCTTTAGTAAACACATATTTCGATAAACTACGAGTCAATTGAAAAGGGAAATGTGAATGACAAGATCGACAAAAAAATATACAAAAGAATTTAAACAAGAAGCAATTAAATGAGCTTTAGCATCATCTTTTAATTGCGATGTATTATTATCGTCTTCGAAAACATTCTGCGCTAGGAACTGTTGCGCCAGAATTATTTGAAAATCAATTAAAAAAAGTAGCATAGTTATGTCTACTGAAACGTGGCAAGATCAATGATTTGGGTATCACTAAATTTTGATCTTTTCATGCAGAATCTCCTTACATATACATTACGAGAAAATTCTACTTTTCATATCAGTTATTTTTCGGGGGGATTACCGATATCCAGCGGCGTAATTTAGCCGAATGGCTTGGATTAAATCGATGATAGGAAAAACGTCGCCTTTTTGAGTATCAAAAGTCATGCACTCATCCTCTTATTATGTTATTTAAAATGATGAATAACAAAGCTAAGCAAATGATTTTATTGAATAAATTATTTATAAAATCGATGAATGATTATTTAATAATACTATGAAAAAATAAGACTAATTTTATCAGATGTTATTAATGTAAGGAGCAATCACAACATGAGTTGTTTATTAGAGTTTTCAACCACACCCGTGCAAATCCAGCTTAGCGAAGGATATAAGCAAAAGATATCCATCGATTTACTAATTTAATATAGAAATATGACATTTGGTAATTGATTATTTATTTTATTATCACCGTATTGAAGAGTAGGAAAGTAGGTTTATAGCATGAATAGATTTTATGTAGCTGGTGCAGCGGGAATAGTTGGGTTATTAGGAATCATGATATGGAATAATGTTCGAAGTAGACGCATTACAAAGTTTGATGTATCAGCTTCAAAGCTAGATACGCTAACCCTAAGATCGTACTATGATGTAACGGCAAAATTAACGAAAGAGACAATAGTTTATCCAGGAGATCCCACTTTAGAAATTGAGAGTATTTGTGAGGTAAGTGAAGAAAGTTGTTTTGGTTTGTCTAAAATCTCGTTATCCAACCACATGGGAACTCATATTGATTTTCCATCACATGTATTAAATAAAGGGAAAAATAGTAGTGATTACAATATTTCTGATCTTATTGGAAATGGCATAATTATAGAGATACCAAAAGAAGCTAAGGCTATCACAAAAAATGATATTCAGCTTCACAGAATAGAAAAAAACGCATTCGTTTTTTTTAAGACTAGAAATTCTTATGAGTCTAAAAATGGACCTTTACTAGATGAGTATGTATATATTGAATCAGACGCGGTTGAAGAATTATTAAAAATACAAGCTCGAGTTGTCGGTATAGATTATATTAGTGTTGATTCTATAAAAAATAGTAATTTGCCTGTCCACCATCAGTTACTCAAAAATGACATTTTAATAGTTGAGAACTTGGATTTAAGAGAAATTGATCCTGGAAAGTGCATCATCCATATATCTCCACTAAATATACCAGAAATGGATGGACTCCCTGCAAGAGTAGTAATTGAAAGATGATTTTAAGTATAAATAAAAATAATAAACTTAAAAAATTATTTTTTTTAATATGGCTTGTTTACGCCATATTCTATTTCTATTTAAAAAATATTCGCATGGATATTGCAGCAGGTCATTATTTATAATGCATTAACTTATGATTTTTTATTAATTTTGTTAAGTATTATCGGTATTTTTATTATTAATGTTGGGCTGTTATTCTTGCCATTAAGGAAAAAGATTAAAAATAATACCCAATTTTTATTAGATTTTATTACGCAAGGAAATCAAGAAATTAGCTCTCAACAACTCATTAGTATTGAAGAATATAAAACTATAGCCAGACAATTTGTTGATGAGCGCAACAAAATTAGCCTACTACAAGTAGAAAAATCTTATTATGAAGCTAGAAAAAATATTGCAGAGCAAGTGGCTCATGATATTCGCTCACCACTGGTTGCGATTAATACAGTTATTGCTGATATTTCAACTATTTCTGAAAATCGGCGAGTGATGATTAAAAATGCAGCTAAGAGAATTAATGAGATTGCCAATAATTTAATTATAAATTCAAAAGCTGCCTCAGTGGGTGAGGAAAAAACGTGTTTTAATGAATCTCTGGCTACAGAGGTAATATCAATTGTTTTAGAAAATATCATTGCCGAAAAACAATATGAATATCTTAATAAAAAAACTATTCAATTAACGATAGATGATAATGCCTATCATTGCTTTGCGGCTATTCATTTGGCTTCTTTTAAAAGAGTGGTATCTAACTTGATTAACAATAGTATTGATGCCTCTTCTGAAGAAGGTGTTGTTAATGTTAACCTTCATTATTCAAATGACGCAATTCATATTGTTATTGCCGATAATGGTTACGGAATTCCAACTGATATTTTGCCTAAAATAACAGAACAAGGATTTAGTTTTGGCAAAAAATCTGGGGCAGGGTTTGGTTTATACTATGCAAAACAACAAATTAATGATTTTAGTGGAAAACTATTAATCAAATCTGAAGTGAATGTGGGAACAGAGGTTACTATAATATTGCCCCAATGTAACCCACCCCCATGGTTTTGTCATACGTTTACAATTAAAGATAATGCTTGCGTTGTTATATTGGATGATGATCCTTCTATTCACGATACTTGGGAAAACAAATTTTATACTTGGCCAACAATAAAAAGAGTCCATTTTTCAAGAGCTTCTGATTTAACCCCTCAGAAAGTCAAAATCTTAAAGCCTGATTTATATTTGATTGATTATGAACTACTAAGTGATGTGTATAACGGATTAGAGGTTATAAAATTTTTAGGAATTCATGACAATTCTTATTTAGTAACAAGTTGCTTTGAGGAGAGTAATGTTCGAGCTTATTCTGAGAAGCTTAACATTAAAATTATTCCTAAATCATATGTACCTTATCTTTCTATTCATATAACAACTACAACTAACCATGTAGTATTAATTGATGACGATGACATGATTTGTATGATTTGGAAATTAGCTGCAGAAAAAAAAGGTAAAACAATCGATGTGTATAAAAATCCTAATGATTTTATCTGCGATATGCATCGCTATGATTTAAATACGGCAATTTATATCGACTCTGATTTGAAAAGCGATTTAACGGGTGAAATGTATGCTAAGCATTTTTACGAGAAAGGTTTTAGAGAAATTCACTTAGCAAGTGGCTATCCAGCGGCGCAATTTAGCCAAATGGCTTGGATTAAATCGATAATAGGAAAAACGCCGCCTTTTTGAGTATCAAAAGTCATGCACTCATCACCCGTGCAAATCCAGCTTAGCGAAGGATATAAGCAAAAGATATCCTTCGATTTGCTAACTCAATATGGAAATATGACATTTGGTAAACTTGCCGAGATTTTAGATGTTTCGGTTGAAAAATTACATGATATTCATAAAGAACACGATTTTTTAACCGGGTCGCAGGCAGATGACTTAGCGCAGTTATTTTTGCTATTTTTAGCTGAGCATTTTTTCCAGAAATGTATATTTATTCGCAGTTTTGTTAATTAAATCAAATATTTTTTATTTATTTGATGAATAGAAATGAACGGAAGGTGATATCGGTGTTTTGAGTAAGTTTTGCTATGATAATATATTTTGAATTGACTCAAATAGTGAACAAATCCAATGAATCAACCGATGGACGAGACTTTAATAACTCTGCGCGAAACCATTCGCCGATATGACTATCATTACTATGTATTAGATGACCCACTCGTTACGGATTATGCTTATGACCAACTGTTTCGTAAGCTTGAAGCCCTAGAGCAACGCGCGCCTCATTTAATTACACCAGATTCGCCTACTCAGCGTGTTGGTGCTAAATCTGATACCAACCTAACAGCTTTGACTCATAAAAAACCTCTGCTTTCACTCAATAATGTTTTCACTAAAGCCGAATTCCAAACTTATTACAAACGAATTACTGAGCGCTTGAATCAGACCAGCCTTCTTTTTACTTGTGAACCTAAACTTGATGGGCTGGCGGTTAATTTAACGTATAAAAAAGGTATTCTTGTGTCAGCGGCAACGCGCGGGGATGGTGAAACGGGTGAGGATATTACCCATAATGCCCGCACAATTAAAGCAATCCCCTTAAGTTTGCAGGGCCAAAAGGTGCCTGATTACTTAGAGGTAAGAGGCGAGGTTTATTTACCCAAAGCCGCTTTTAATGCTTTAAATCAAAAGGCACGGGATGCTCAGGAAAAAACGTTTGCTAATCCACGAAATGCTGCGGCTGGTAGTTTAAGGCAATTAAATCCTGCTATCACTGCCAAACGCCCTTTGGCTATTTATTGCTATGGTATTGGTTATTGTGAAACAGATGTTCCACTGCCTGATAGCCATTTTGCTCAATTACAATGGCTAAAAACATTAGGCTTTCGAGTCTCTCCTGAAAATAAACTGTGTGAGGGATTAGAAGCATGTTTAAATTATCATCACCAGATGCTAAAAAAACGTACGCAACTACCATTTGATATTGATGGGGTCGTGTATAAAGTTGATGATATTGCCTATCAAAATCAATTAGGTTTTGTAGCGCGCGCCCCACGCTTTGCTTGTGCACATAAGTTTCCAGCTGAAGAAGCCATGACAACACTTGAAGCGGTTGATTTTCAAGTAGGGCGCACGGGTGTTTTAACGCCTGTAGCGCGTCTTAAGCCTGTTAAAGTAGGCGGCGCTATGGTTAGTAACGCTACTCTACACAACATGCTTGAGGTAAAACGCAAAGACATTCATGTAGGCGATGTTGTGATTGTACGCCGTGCAGGAGATGTTATTCCTGAGGTAGTAAAAGCTGTGATTGATAAACGCCAAGGTACTTTAGAGGCGATTGCCATGCCTGATGTTTGTCCAATTTGTCACTCTAAAGTTATTCAAGAGCAGGTACAAGCACGCTGTAGTGGTAATCTTTTATGCACCGCGCAACTTAAAGGCATTATTTGGCATTTTGCTTCTAAAAAGGCGATGAATATTGATGGATTAGGGCAAGTTGTGGTGAATCAGTTAATTGACACAAATTTAGTACAAGATGTGGCTGACTTATATCATTTAACCCAAGCCTCATTAATAAGTTTGCCGCGCATGGGTCAAAAATCAGCTGAAAATCTTTTGTATCATATCGAAAAGAGTAAACAGACCACATTTAAACGTTTTTTATACGCGCTTGGTATGCGAGAAGTAGGAGAAACCACCGCAAGCCTTTTAGCGACTCATTTTAAAACGCTAGAAGCTCTACAAAAAGCGCAACTTGAAGATTTAACCATGATTCATGACATAGGGCCTGTGGTGGCAAGCCATGTGATGGCGTTTTTTAGTGAGCCACACAATCTAAACATCCTAGACAAATTATTGGCCTGCGGTATTACCTGGCCGCAACCATCTACTGATAAACCAGCTATTATTGATGCAACTTTTTCAGGTAAAACGGTGGTATTAACGGGCACACTCGCGCAAATTACGCGCGATGAAGCCATTGCTCAATTAGAAATTTTAGGTGCTAAGGTAACTGCTAGCGTCTCACAAAAAACTGATTTACTTATTGTGGGTACCAATGCTGGCAGTAAACTTGCCAAAGCGCAGGCTTTAAAAATAACTATTATGGATGAAAAAACTTTTTTGACAAAAATTAATGAATAATATTAAGTCTATTTGTGCAAATATAGTAAAATATGATAAAATTAAATCTTAAAAAACAGGGAAGTGAAAATGTTTTTTTAGAAATTGATTTGGAGATAATTTTATCATGTCGTTTAATTCTGAAATACAAAGGTTAATCACAGCGCAAAAGCTATCTGTTTCTCAAGCACAACATTTAACTCAAAATCAAATAAATGCCTTAAGCAGTGCATCAGTTCAAGATTTATTCATGAAAAATGAATTAACGATTGAAGCGATATTACAGCCTAATTTTCATTGGGGATATTATCAAATCATCGCTCTTGAAGACCCTTTTATTAAAAATCTGCTTGAAAAGGGATATCTTAATTTTAATCATTTATTTCAGCAAAATTTTCAATGGGATTATCGTAAAAAATTAATATTAGAAGACACCAGCATCCAGGCGCAATTGGCAGCAAAAGATTTAAATTATGAGCAAATTTTAAGCCGTAACTTTGTTTATTCGACGTTGATGGAGTATCTGCCTTCAATTGAAGATAACAACATGACTCAATATAACCCCTTCATGATGTTGGAAAACCCAATTATTAAAGCTTTGCTTGAAGAGGGTAAGTTAACTTTTGAACAATTATTTCAACGTGATAGCCCCTTTAGTGAAAGTCAAAAAAAGGCACTTGCTCATGAGGGGATTCAATGGATGTTAAAGGCAGGGTATCTTAATTTTGAGCAATTGCTTGCTAGAGATTTTTACTTTGGCGAAGCACAAATGAGCGCAATATCGCGTCATCTTACTTTCAATATGATTAAGTATAATTGTTTAACTATAAAAGAGTTATTCGCACTTAAGTTCATATACAGTGATGCTTTTAAAAAAATTGATAAAGAAATTGATGAAACACATCGCTACGATAGATTGTATGATTATAAAAGTTTTGCCAATAAAAATTCTTTATGGAATACTCTAAATTCATCGGAGTTTCAAAAAGTAGCAGCGCATCACCCCTACGTAATATCTAGAGAAAAAGCCGGTCAGCCTCTTTTTTCAAAAACACAGCTGGAAGATAATTCATTTTATTTTGCTAAAGCCCAACACCAGGCACTTTTGGATAGCGCCATGCAAGCGATGCTAGAAAAAGGGTATTTTTCAATCGAACAAATATGTAACCACACTTTTACTTGGAGTAATGGGCAAAAAACTTCAATCAATAATAGTTATGTACAAGACTTAATAAAAAAGGGTTATTTAACCTGCGAACAAGCTTTACATCCTGAATTTATACACCATCAACTATCTTTATTAAGTGACCCTGTAATTTGTGTTTGGTTGGAAGAGGGTAAAATTACATCTAAACAACTTTTAGGTCATCATTATAAATATCATTTGGCTAACCTATTTGACCAAGAGGGTATTCACCAATTAATCATTGATGCTAATAAAGCGTATTTTACTCAAGGAATTATTTTGGCCAATGCTTTCAATGTGCATGTCCATCGCGGGCATTTAACGGCACATATTAAAATTGAAGATAAATTAAAACTAGCGCTTCCAGGCATTCAAAATCTTATTCAAAACGCTAAAATAACGGTCAATCAAGCACTTAGGCTCGAGAAAAATGATCTTAATTTTTTAGCACATGATACGGTTAATACGTATATTGTCGAAGGATATATTAATCCAGAAGAAAGTTTACGATTAACTCCATATGCACAAAATCGTTTAAAAGTTTCTCAATTATTACCATTAATTCAAGCGCATATAATGACTTTTGAGCAGTTATTAACGATTCATCCTGATCATATACGCGCCTTGATGGATGAGGAGACCAGACAAAGATTAGTAGATGGTGAGCTTAGGTTGGATAATTTTTGGGGTTTAGAAGAGGTTAATCCGGTTTTAGAAGCAGATCAGATAAATAATGGCCAAAGTACGCATAATGCCAGTGTACATAGGGCAGTTTCTGCATCAGCGCAGCGCTTAATGAAACGTTATACGAATTGTTTAGAAGCAGAAGGCATTCATAATATATTGATGCGCTTTGAACATTTTGTAAAAAAATATGGACATGAAAACAAAAAAAATCAAGCAGCTTATCGTGCGCTGAGACGCATTATGCAGGATGCTTTTATGGATGAA
This sequence comes from Legionella sp., assembly GCA_002863045.1. Taxonomy (GTDB): domain Bacteria; phylum Pseudomonadota; class Gammaproteobacteria; order Legionellales; family Legionellaceae; genus Legionella_C. Next base: position 22,728 of record PKDH01000067.1, on the reverse strand, counting down.
ACATCACAGGTTAGTTTGCGCGAATTGCTAGCACTGGTATTTTTAGCTATATCTGATCAAACTCAAATTGCCAATCAAGCTGAGGCACAAACTCATTTATTTGAGGGTTTATATGAAATCCAGCGCGGCTATAACTTGGATGAACATGGAAAGGATGATGGCAAACCAGATAATCCTATTTGTAAGGCCGGAACATTCAATAAATTAATTGAAAAACTGGTGAGTTTGCATCCAGATTGTGAGATTTGCTATATAACGCATGAAACTGCCGCCTTAAAATTTCCCCGAGTGGTGTGCGAGGAATTGATGCTGTATCTAGAAGCGCAAGCAAATGGCTTAACTGCAGAAGATTACGAGAAATTTATATATTTGTTATCTGAGATTCAAGCACAAGGCATGGAATTTATCTGGCCTAGGATTGCCATATTCGTTGAAAAACGTATGTTCAATGAATTTGGCCTGTTATATGTTGATAAAAATGATTGTGCTTTTAAAGATTTTATGGCTTCAGGCATGTATGTTGAATTACCTGATTTGACTGCTTTACAAAAAAGTATCAGTAAGTCCACGGGTTATCAGCCATATTGCCACAACCATTTAAGGCATGCCAATCGCTTTTTTGTGGCTGATAAAAAAACATATTTATCTGACCATCGACATACAAGCTACAAAGCACAGCAAGCATATGATAATCAGTTTGGTTTAACCCTGCGCGCTTAGAGGAAAAGGCGTGCACGGTATACCGTTGACGCCTTAACTGATTCGCTATAATCTTAAAATTCACAGCGATAAAAAAAGCGCAGTTAAAGGAGATAACGATGTATAAACGTGTGATGTTTGCAACTGATTTTGATGATGTTGGCATAAGGGCGGCGCATAAAGCTAAAAAAATTGCCGATGAAAATCAAGCTGATTTAATCTTAGTTCATGTGGTTGAACCAATTCCAGCCTATGCTTATCCTGGTTTTGCTGGTTTTGCTGAAGTGGAAGTTTCCATTCGGGAGCAGGCTGAAAAAGAGATGGCAACACTGGCTCAAACATTGGGCGTGGATGATAGACATTGCATGATTGAATTTGGCTCAACTAAAAATGAAGTATTGCGTGTGGCTCACGAAAAAAAAATAGATCTAATTGTCACCGGTAGTCATGGTAAACATGGTTTATCTTTATTATTAGGCTCTACTGCGCATGCTATTTTACATGGTGCGGAGTGCGATGTGTTAATTGTTAGGCCTTTGCCAGAAAAAGCATCGAGCCATGATTAACAGCATTCGACGCTTTAGCAATAACACGATATACTGATTGCTTTTTGGTTTAATGATTATCGATGAAACTGCTGTATGGTTCGCATCTGCCAAATTTTCCTCAAGGTAGCGTTGCCACCATAGGTAATTTTGATGGCGTACATTTAGGGCATCAAGCATTGTTAAAACGCTTGAAAGCAAAAGCATGCCAATTAAATAAGCCTTTGGTGGTCATTTTATTTGAACCACAACCGTTAGAATATTTTGCCAAGTCCACACACCCCATGCGTTTATCAAGTTTACGTGATAAATTGCTGATGTTACAAAAATGTGCCGTGGATTATGTTTATTGCCTTAAATTTAACCAGCAGATGGCCAATTTGTCGCCTGAAGCATTTATGCAAACTTATTTATACCAACGTTTGCATGTACGTTTTTTACTAATCGGGCGTGATTTTCGTTTTGGCTTTAAACGTCGTGGTGATGTTGAGATGCTACGTGCCTTTGGCCATACTCATCATATGGAAGTAGCGGTTTTGAATGATCATCTACATCAGCAAACACGTATTAGCTCAACTGATATTCGCCATCTTTTAAAACAAAATAAACTTAATCAAGCAAAAGCGCTTCTAGGTCGAGCTTATGATTTGCAGCGTAAAGTTATACGTGGTAAAGGCTTGGCGCGTACATGGGGGTTTCCAACCGCCAATTGTAAAATGGGGCGTGAGTTTTCACCCCTTGCGGGTGTTTACTGCGTTAGAGTGACGCTTTGTGATGGCAGACTTTATAGTGGCGTTGCTAATATCGGTTGTCGTCCAACTGTGCAGGGTCAATATACGCTACTAGAAGTTCACTTATTTAATTTTAATGAAACGCTTTATCACCAAAGTATTTCGGTAGCTTTTTTACATAAACTACGCGATGAAATTAAATTTGCTTCAATTGATCTATTAATCGCTCAAATCAAGCAAGATATACTGCAAGCCCAAGCTTTATTTGATGCGCCTGATAGAATATTTGATATCAACAACAATCCCACCCAACCTTTTTTCATGACCACATGAGTACTCAAAGATGACCGAATATAAAGATACCCTTAATTTGCCGCATACCTCTTTTCCTATGAAAGCTAACTTAGCTGAGCGCGAGCCTAAACGTTTGAGCGTTTGGGAAATGATAAAATTAACTGAAAAGATAACCAAATTTCAAGCAAATAAACCTGTTTTTACGCTGCACGATGGCCCGCCTTATGCCAATGGCCATCTGCATTGTGGCCATGCTTTGAATAAAATTCTTAAAGACATGATAGTTAAATCGAAAAGTTTAAGTGGTTTTAAAACACCTTTTATTCCAGGCTGGGATTGTCATGGTTTGCCAATTGAATTAAATGTTGAAAAAAAGGTAGGCAAAGCTGGTAAAAAAATTAGCCATGCTGATTTTCGCCGCAAATGTCGTGAATATGCTCAAACACAAATCGATATCCAACGTGAAGAATTCAAGCGCCTAGGTGTATTTGCCCAGTGGGATAAGCCTTATACCACCTTTGATTTTGGTTATGAAGCTAACACGGTGCGTGCTTTGGGTAAAATCATTAAAAATGGCCATTTAAAGCAAGGCTTTAAGCCGGTGCATTGGTGTATTGATTGTGGTTCTGCACTGGCAGAAGCTGAAGTAGATTACGAAGAAAAGTGCTCGACTTCTATTGATGTGGCCTTTAAAGCGCTTGATCCCGACGCCTTTTTTAAAGTATTTGAGCTTACTTCTGATAAAAATACCTTGATTGTACCCATCTGGACGACCACACCCTGGTCACTGCCCGCCAATGAAGCAGTTTGTGTGCATCCTGAGTTTGAGTATGCTTTGGTTGATACAACAGACAACTGGTATGTGTTGGCAGCTGATTTAGTTGAGACCACCATGGCGCGCTTTGGTATCAAGTCTTATCAAGTGATGGCTAAAACGCTTGGTAAAAAATTAGCGCATTTAGAGCTAGCGCATCCTTTTATGCAAAGAGCCGTCCCCATGATTTACGGCAAACATGTCACAACTGACTCAGGTACCGGATGCGTGCATACGGCACCTGCGCATGGCCCTGAGGACTATGAAGTGGGTAAAGCGTTTAATCTGCCACTATTTAATCCTGTACAAAGTAATGGCTGTTATAAAGCCGATACACCTTTTTTGGGCAATCAATCAGTACTTAAAGTTAATGAGGCAATTTTAACGTTGTTAAAAGAGCGGCAAACCTTGCTATTTGAGGAAATGATTACTCATAGCTACCCGCACTGTTGGCGGCATAAAACACCGATGATTTTTTTGGCTACACCCCAGTGGTTTATTGCGATGGATGATAATAATTTACGCCAGCAAATGCTAAATACCCTTAGTTCAGTTACCTGGCTGCCAGAATGGGGCGAATCACGCATTCGATTAATGATAGAAAATAGACCCGATTGGTGTATCTCTAGGCAAAGAACCTGGGGTACACCTCTGCCGTTATTTGTCCATAACACGACTTCAGCACTGCATCCTAATACGCTGGAGTTGCTTGAAAAAGTAGCATGTTTAATTGAGGCGCAGGGTATTGATGCCTGGTTTGATTTGAAAGCTGAAACGCTTTTAGGCAAAGATGCCCAATATTATCATAAAATTGAAGACACACTGGATGTATGGTTTGATTCAGGCGTGTCGCATTTTTGTGTACTAAAAGAACAAGATAGCCTTAGTTTCCCAGCCGATTTGTATTTAGAAGGCTCTGACCAGCATCGCGGTTGGTTTAATTCCTCCCTTACAACCGCGGTGGCCATGTATGGTCAAGTACCCTATAAAACGGTATTAACCCATGGCTATACGGTTGATGCTGAGGGTAAAAAGCTTTCAAAATCAAAAGGCAACTATGTTGATTTAGATAAATTAGTTAAGCAATATGGCGCAGATATTCTGCGTTTATGGGTTTCATCAACAGATTATCGCCATGAGGTAAGTATTTCAGAGGACATCTTAAAACAAACCGGAGATGCTTATCGGCGTATCCGCAATACCGCGCGCTTTTTATTAGCCAATTTAGCTGATTTTGATACGTCTTGTGAAGTGGCTGCAAGTGAATTAGTCGAGCTTGATGCATGGTTAATTACGCGCGCCCAAGTAATACAACAAGAGATCGAACAGGCTTATAAAGCGTATCAGTTTCATGTGGTTTACCAAAAAATTCATCACTTCTGCACAATCGATTTGGGCAGCTTTTATCTAGATGTCATTAAAGATAGGCAATACACCACCCCTAAAGAAAGTCTAGCGCGCCGCTCTTGCCAAACGGCGATGTATCATGTCATTCAAGCTTTATGTGGCTGGCTGGCGCCGATTATTTCTTTTACCGCTGAGGAAATTTGGCAAGCTATTCCAGGTCAAACAAGCGAATCTATCTTTCTAACCACTTGGTATAGAGCATGGCCACAAACAATGAGCGTTGATATGCAGCAATGGACGCAATTACACAACGTGCGCGATGAGGTGAATAAGGCCATTGAATTAACAAGACAGCAAGGCGCAATTGGCTCAGGCCTAATGGCCGAAGTGACGCTTTATGCTGATGCGTCACTTTTTGCATTATTAAAAAAGTTAGGCGATGAGTTGCGCTTTTTATTGATCACAGCTAAAACGAAAATTTTACCACTTGCAGAGAAGCCGCATCATTTGATAACACACGCTGAGCTTAAGCTGGCTGTTGATATCAACGCCAGTACCCATCCAAAATGTGCACGCTGCTGGCATCGCTGTGCTGAAGTTGGCGAGATAGTGAATCATCCTGAATTATGTCAACGATGTGTGGATAATATTACTGATAAAGCTGAACAAAGGACGTTTGCATGACAAAAAAATGGCCATGGTTTTTACTGAGTTTAAGTGTGGTATTTGCCGATTTAATCACTAAATATTGGGCGAAAACCAGCATGATGCTTTATGTGGCGCATCCTGTTTTTCCTGGTTTAAATCTAACGCTTGCATACAACACCGGGGCGGCTTTTAGTTTTCTAAGCGGGCAGGGCGGTTGGCATCGCTGGTTTTTTGCGGTGTTTAGTGTGGTGATGAGTGGGATTATCATCAGCTGGCTTATTAAAACACCTGCTTGCCAAAAGTTAAAACTTTGGGGCTTGAGTTTTATCTTAGGTGGCGCTTTGGGTAATCTCTATGACCGCGCAGCTTTTGGTTATGTGGTCGATTTTATCGATGTTTATTATAAAACCCACCACTGGCCTATTTTTAATCTAGCCGATAGCGCCATTTGTTTGGGCGCTTTTTTATTATTGTTGGATGTCTTTTGCTATAAAAATAACACGGCGAATAAATAAAACATTAAATTCAGCATAAAATATAATGTTTGATCAATATGCATAAAATATATTACTATATTCTTTTAAGATATTTAAATATTTAGCTTAAAAAATAAATTATTTTTAACGATTAACTTTAAAGAATTTATTCATGACACAACCTGTGCTATCAAGTATTTATTTTGATGATATAACCGCACAACAAGCGGATGATCAGGCATTTTTAATCCCTGCTAAAGTATTTGAAACACAGTTTCGCTATATAACTGATAGTGGGCGGCCTGGTTATAAAATTCATAAAAAGCTAATTGCTATGATGCATGCAGAATCTGCATTAATAGATAATATTTTAGACGAAATTGCCGAAATTTTAGAAAATAATAATGATTTTAGTCTGGTCGATACTGCTATTACACCAGCACAAGTGGCAGTTTGTATGGCAATCTATGCTAATAAAAATAGTATGTTTGATTTAGCGGCTGGCCTTGGAAAACTTAAATTATCGAAAGATATTTTTTTCCCCTGTGCTTATCAATGTAGTTTATTTGATTTACTCGATAAATATATAAAAAATGCAACATTTGAATTCAATGATAGCGATCCAAATTTTCAACAATTATATGTTTTGTTTAAACAAGGTTGCGGTGAAACTCTAGAGCGCGCTCAATGGCTGTGGACAAAATGCGGCGAAAAAACGCAAGAAGCACTTATACAGCACGATGATTATAAAATACTTCAAGATAATGCAGAAAATGAACCACTAATTGAATGGGTAGTAAAAGTTTCGCCACTGGCACACGCGTTTGTTCAAAAGCATCCAAATCAATTTAAAAATTTAGTACAAATAGTTGACAATCAACATTCAGTAGATAAAGCACCTCAAATATATACGGAAAAGTCTAAATCAGAAGACAATAAATATTTAGATAAAGATGGTCATCCTAAAATATTAGTTGAACCAGAAAAAACAGATTCGCAAGATAGATACTCCCTTAATACCCCCAAAAATTCTAAATGGACACCTGCTAACATTTTGTGGGCGGCAGGGACGGTTGTATTAGGAACAATGGGCGTAATCTTAGCCGGCGTAGGTGCGCTGGCCCTGGTGGCAAGCTTAAGCACTGTGCTTACTTTACCAGCGGTTATTTTGGCACTCCCTTTATTACCCATTGGTATTACACTCGCAGGACTCGGTGCTGCAGCTATTGTGGGTACGGTATTATCAACAGGTGTTTTGGTTAACAAAATGAATCGCTCATCGTTTTTTGCGACAGAAGATACATCTTATGCACCAAATGATTTTGCAGAGGAAAAATACTCATCTGATTACGAATTTTAAAACCACGCTTCTTTTAAAATAACGGTAGTCACCTGCTGATGTTGGTCTAGAGCTAATATACGCCAGGGCATCTTACAGCGTTGAAGCTTGCCAAATAACCAAATATCATTGGTACAGCGATACCGTATAGGTTGGTTGTCGTGTTTTTTGGAGCTTGTGATGGCAAGACATGTTTGGCCTTCTGCAAGTTTAATTGCCCAAGGATAGGCTCGAGACATATCAAGTTTAGATGAATGAGCTAAGGCTTTGGTTGGCAGGTTGATTTGTACTATTTTAGTGTCCCAGGGAGAGTCTGGACAAAAAGCTTTGCTGCTATCACTAAAGGGACTAATAAAGCATGGGTCGTAGATGGCATGGTTTGTTTGGCAGCGCCAAGCATCTTCACGCGTTAATAATTTAGATGGCTGCCAGCAGTGTCCTTGCTGCTCTTCGGTGATAATAAGCGGATGATTTTCACCATAGGCGCGGTAAAGTTTTAACTCGGTGGTTTGGCTCATCGTGCTAGATGCAAAGATGAACAAAAGTATGCTAAATAATTGACGAGTCATTACTTTCTCCTTAAAGCCTGATTGGTGTAAGATGCGTTAATTTATCGGTTTGGAGTACATCATGACAGAGCTAGTTAGTATAAAACAGTGTTTCAACCAAGAAATTGCTTTAAATAGCACGGTTACCTTACAAGGGTGGATCAAAACAAAGCGCGATTCTAAAGCCGGAATTTCGTTTATTCATTTACACGACGGCTCGTGTTTTGCGCCCATGCAATTGGTAGCTTCTCAAGATTTACCAAATTATCAGACAATTTTGAAGCTCACCACAGGCTGTGCTCTAAAAGCTACCGGTAAGCTTGTAGTTTCTCAAGGCAAGGGTCAGTCATGCGAGGTGCAAGTACAACATATTGAGATTATTGGTACAGTTGAACATGCCGATACTTATCCTATTCAAGCAAAACGCCATACAGTAGAGTTTTTACGTGAAGTCGCGCATTTGCGTATGCGTACTAATTTAATTGGGGCAGTAACTCGTATACGTCATCACCTAGCGCAAGCGGTTCATCAGTTTTTTAATGAGCGCGGTTACTTTTGGGTGCATACCCCTATCATTACCGCCAGTGATTGTGAAGGTGCGGGTGAAATGTTTCGGGTTAGCACGCTTGATTTGATGAATTTGCCCAAATCTTCAGATAATACCATTGATTTTTCTAAAGATTTTTTCGGACGTGAAACATTTTTAACCGTTTCAGGTCAGCTTAATGTTGAGGCATATTGCTTGGCAATGTCCAAAGTTTATACCTTTGGCCCTACTTTTCGAGCTGAAAATTCTAATACCAGCCGTCATTTGGCCGAGTTTTGGATGATAGAGCCTGAACTTGCTTTTGCCCAATTACAAGATATCTGTGCGCTCAGCCAATCTATGTTACGTTTTTTGTGTCAAAGTGCGCTTGATAAATGCATGGATGATATGGTTTTTTTCAATCAACATGTGCAGCCTGGTTGTATTAAACGCTTAGAAGATATTATTAACGCTGATTTTGAAATCATGACTTATGATGAGGCTATTAGGCAGCTACAACAAGCGGCTGTAAAATTTACTTATCCGGTGAAGTGGGGGGTTGATTTACAATCTGAACACGAGCGCTACCTAGCTGAAACATTATGCCAAAAACCGGTCATTTTAATTAATTACCCCAAAGATATTAAAGGTTTTTATATGCGCCTTAATGACGATGAGAAAACAGTCGCGGCAATGGATGTACTCGCACCGGGTATTGGTGAAATCATTGGTGGCAGCCAGCGTGAGGAGCGCTTAGAGGTATTAGAGCGTCGCATGGAAACCTGCCAGTTGAATAAAGAAGCTTATCAGTGGTATTTAGATTTAAGACGCTATGGCTCGGTACCTCATGCCGGCTTTGGATTAGGCTTTGAGCGTTTGATTAGTTATGTCACCGGCGTTGGTAATGTACGCGATGTCATTCCTTTTCCACGCACCCCAGGGCATGCGCCTTATTAGATATTTTAAGCAGTGTGTATGAAGTGATGCTTATGTTATTTAGGCGTCACTAAAAACAACCCATCTGCTATGGGGATAAGACTGACCTCCACGCGTGTGTCATGGGCTAGAAGGGTATTAAGCTCGCGAATCTCACGCGTTTGCCCGCGCGTATCGGTATCATCAATCACGCGTCCCCCCCAAAGCACGTTATCAATCGCAATAATGCCACCTGGTCGAATTAATTTTAAAGCTTGCTCATAATAAAGCTTGTAATTGGTTTTATCAGCATCAATAAAAATAAAATCAAAAGATGCTTTAAATTCAGGAAAAAGTGTTGCTAAAGTATCCGATGCTTGGCCAAGGCGTAACTCAATTTTGTGTTCTTGGTGCGCTTTTTGCCAAAAAATTTTGGCGTTTTTAGTCCACTCAGTATTAATATCACAGGTGATGACTTGCCCATCGTCAGGCAATGCCAACGCCATAGCAAGGGCACTATAGCCGGCAAAAGTGCCTAATTCTAATACTTTTTTAGCGGATAAAATTTTAAGTAAAAATTGCATAAATTGCGCTTGTTCCGGGGCAATTTGCATGTGAGCTAATGGGTGAGTGAGGGTGTCTTCGCGCAATGCCTGCAAAACAGGATGTTCACGCACGCCTTTATCTAATAGGTAGTGATATAAGTCATCGGTTATCGCAAGCTGTTTCATAACAAACCATCCTTCTTGACTATCATTTTTAAGCAAGTTTTGCTTGGGCGAGATTATCAGCAATCAGGTTAGTGGGCAGGTTTTGTTGTTGACTATGCTTAAAAATATCGGTTAATGCCTGGCCAATATATTCAATTTTTTGGGTGACCTCTGCCGCTGGAATATTTAAATATTTACTTGCAGCAAAAATTAACCCGCCGGCATTAATCACATAATCAGGCGCATAGATAATATTATTATCATGCAAAATTTGACCATGATAACTGTGTGCCAATTGATTATTAGCGGCTCCGGCAATAATAGAGGTTTGTAGTTCTTTTAGAGTGTCATCATTTAACACCGCGCCAAGCGCGCAAGGTGAAAATACCTCGCAAGGTACTTTATGAATTTCATTGGTCGCCACAAGTGTCGCACCCAGCTCATCGGCTACTTGCTGGGCTTTTAGCGTATCGATGTCAGCCACAGTTAAAATTGCGCCTTCTTGATGTAAAAAGCGCGCTACCAACAAGCCCACATGGCCTAACCCTTGAATCGCAACATGTAACCCTTTAAGGCTTTGGCGTTGCAGTTTATAGGCAATGGCTGCTTTAATACCGACAAAAACCCCCTGGGCGGTAAAAGGTGCTGGATCACCATTGTAGCGTGTTAGGCTTGCGACAAAAGGTGTGTGTTGATGAATGACATCCATGTCTGTTAATTCAGTGCCACTGTCAAGTGCTGTAATATATTGACCATTTAACTGATGCACAAAACGGCCAAAGCACGAGAAATAAGCCTTGCGGTCAAACTCTTGAGAAGGCTTGATAATAACCGCTTTACCACCACCTAGCGGCAGATTAGCCAAAGCGGCTTTATAACTCATACCGCGTGCTAAACGCATGGCATCTAGCATGGCTGCCGTGCAATTAGCATACTCAATAAAACGACACCCACCCAAAGCCGGTCCACGATGGGTATTGTGAATGGCAATAATGGCTTGCATACCTGTTTGTTTATCTACTTTTAGATGAAGGTTACCAAAGCCGTGTGAGAGGGCATAATCTAGGATATCAGGTGAGTTGGTTGCGAGTGTTGTCGTGGATATATCAGGTATGCTTGTGGCAATCATCAGAACTCGAGCGTTAAAAAATTTTGCCTAAAGTTATAGACTGATTTGAGCTTGAAAGCAATGGTTATAAAAAAAGTGCCTTTTTAATAATGCCGTTGCGTAAAACATTTGTACCGATATGTATAAATTTTGAGTTAAATATTTTACACTGGCGCCGTTAAATTTTTTAAAAAGGAATCACATGAACAAATATGCTCTACTCGGGGCAAGCTTGATTTTAAGCTTAAAAGCCCAAGCGGATGTATCTTTTCTACTGGATACTGTGCATTTCCAAGTAAGTGCGCATGAATGGGTAAAAACCGAAAGCGCGCTACTTAAAGTCAATATTCATGCCACCCTAAACAATACAGATTTGGTTAAAGCACGCAATACCATCATGAGTCATTTGGCAAAAATTGCGCAAGGGCCATGGCATATTACCCAATTTAACCGCACACAAGATAGCTCAGGGCTTGAAAAACTGTATGCCCAAGCTCAAATACGCGTACCTCAAGCCAAATTAACCCAAGTCTACCAAGATGCCAAAGCAATTAGTAAACCTGGTATGAGCTATACCGTTGACCAAATTGTTTTCACGCCAAGCCTTGCTGATACAAAAGCTGCTGAAACACAATTACGTGAGCGTTTATATCAAGAAATCAAGCAAGAATTAATACGACTTAATGAAGTTTACACTGACCAACATTACACCATCAATCGCTTAGAAATCGCTAATTTAACCGATGATGCTACGCCTCAAGTGCCAACGAATAACGCTCGTGTTTTGATGGCAGTGGCAAAGCCTAAAGCTAATTATTTGCCGCTTGCGAATCGCTTAACGCTAACCGCCACCGTTGAAGCTGCCTCTAACCGCTCAAATAAAAGTACTTGAAATGGTTTATCACATAAATCGTCAATTGATTGCTCATCGCGGGGCTGCAGGATATGCGCCTGAAAATACGCTGGCATCTTTTAATGAAGCGCTGGCGCGTGGCGCAAGCTTTATTGAATTTGATGTAATGCTTAGTGCGGATAATGAAGCATTTGTGTTTCATGATGAGAACTTAAAGCGCACCACCAATGGGCGAGGTGAATTTGGGCATGTTGATGCAGCTTATATTCAAACGCTTGACGCGGGAAAATGGTTTGCCAGGCGCTTTAAAGGAGAGCCTGTATTAACCCTCATTCAAGCATTGGAGTGGTTAGCTTATACCGATATCAATGCCAATATTGAAATCAAACCGTATCCTGGCATGGAGCAAGCAACCCTTATTAAAACACTTACTCTGGTGCATCGACATTGGCCCGCGACCAAGCAGTTGCCACTGATATCAAGTTTTCACCATGAATTATTAGCGCTATGTCACAGCATTTCGCCTGATATGCCGCTGGGTCTATTACTAGACACTTGGGATGAAAATGGACTTAAAGTATTGACACAGCTGCCGTGTTATTCGCTTCATATAAATTATCGCGCGTTAACTAAAAAAAGAGTTGAGCTGATAAAGCAATCAAATATCAAACTTTTTGCTTATACAGTGAATAGAAGGCGTTTGGCGTGTAAGTTGCTCGATTGGGGAGTGGATGCCTTATTTAGTGATTATCCTGATTTAATAGCATGAAACTAAATATTAAGTGCCTAGCATTACTGGGGTTATTGTGGGCAGGTATCGGGTTGGCGCAGCCAGAAGATATCATCTTCTGGCATTCAATGGCGGGTGCTTTGGGTGATGAGTTAAATTATCTTGTTAAGTCATATAATCAGCAGCAATCGCGCTATCGTATTCATGCAATTTATAAGGGCAGCTATCATGACACCATGATAAGCTTTATTGCCGCTTTTCGTGCGCATCAAGCGCCGCATATCATTCAAATTTCTGATATCGGCACAGCATTGATGCTTGCCACACCCAATGTGATTGAACCTTTTTATAAGCTTGCCGATACCTACCACCTAACGATGCCTGCGCATTCACTTTTAGCAAATGTAGCGCCTTTTTATAGCCGAGAACATCGTCTTCAAGCGTTGCCTTTTAATGTTTCTATTCCATTGATGTATTTCAATAAAAAAGCTTTGGCCAAAGTGGGTGTTAATGAAACTAATTTTCCTAAAGATTGGGCATCTTTTGGTCAGGTGTTAAACGCTTTAAAGCGTCAAGGCTATGTATGTGGTTTTACAACGGCCTATCCTGGTTGGATACATATCGAAGCTTTTGGTGTGCTGCATCATTTAAGCCACTCAAAAATTTACTCAAGTGCTTTACTTTTAAAGCATTTAGAGCGCTTGAAGTCTTGGCAAAAAGCCCATTATTTTGAATATGGTGGGCAAGCCGATGAAGCGGTGATGCTTTTTACCAACGGGCGCTGCGCGATGCTCAGTGACTCATCAGGTAGCTACCAAAATTTAAAAACCTCCACTAATTTTGTCGTGGGTGTTGCGCCTTTGCCAGTTGATGAAACACTCAAGGTTCGCGCCCCTAATTTAAGTGGTGGCGGCGCTTTATGGGTAAGGGCGCATCTTACCCCTGCAATCTATCAGGGTGTTGCTGATTTTTATCGCTACTGGTTAACGCCGCAGGTGCAGCAATACTGGCATCTGCATACTGGATATTTAAGTTTTTTTGCGCATACGACCGCAGAAAATAAAACCTTGTTAAACGTTGTGACGCATGATTTATCTGGTTTTGTTGATCAAACGACCAATAACATGTCGCTTATTCCACAGCATCAGCTAAGGCTTATGCATGATGAACTGTTGGAAGCATTGTTTGCCAGTAACATTTCTGTTGCTGCTATTTTGCAAGATACGCAACAAAGAGCCTATCATCTTTTACAGCGTTTTTGGTTAAATCACCCCCACACTTAGCTTTAAGAAAGTGGTGTAAAAAATGGATTGATATTTGGTTGATGCGCCATGCGATATTCATATACCGCGTAAAACGCCACTAGATTTTTAAGATAATTGCGTGTTTCACGCCAAGGAACTAACTCAACCCAGATATCAGCAGGGCTTACGCCATCTTTTGAGCGCCAGCGTTGCACCTGACCTGGTCCTGCATTATAAGCGGCTAACACCAGTATTGGGTGCTTAAGCTGTTTGGTCAGATAGGCTAAATAAGCGCTACCTAAGCGTAAATTGGTAGCAGGATCAAATAAATCAAGTGGTAAACGTAAGTGTTCAAGGCGTGCCATTTGTTTGGCAGTGGAAGGCAATAATTGCATCAATCCTTGAGCGCCCGCTTTTGAGGTGACCGATTCTTTAAAATGGCTTTCTTGGCGAATGACTGCATAGATTAAAGCTGCTGGTAAGTGATGGCGCTTGGCGAGATGTAACACTTGAGATTGATAGGCCAAAGGAAAACGCAACGCGAGTTGATCCGCAAATTCTTGACGATTACTTAAATAAAGCGCGCGCGCCGGCCACTTTAAATCAAAAGCCAGCCAATAAATAAGCGCTTGGGTTTCTGCTTTGGGTAATTCTAAGACAAAATCATTGATTAAACGAATGGCTTTAGTATCGTGATGCTGGTGGTGAAGCTCTTTAATTTCGTCTAAAAAAGCGTGGTAGGGCTTTAAAAGTTCGGCGTTGTCGATACTTGACTCATACTCAAAATGAAAGGGTTGGTTTAAACGCATGCTGGCTAGAAAACCATAGTAGTTACGGTTAAGCGCCAATGCTTGATAAATTGCTTTGGCCTTGTCAGGATGATGCATGGCTTGCTCGGCGCGTGCTAGCCAATATTGCTGATATAAATCATGTTTATCATAAAAACTTAAAATAAGTTTTTTTACCATGGGCCAATCAAGCTTTCTAAGTGCGAGACGAATTTGCCAATCAATTAATGTACGGTTGTAATAAGCAGGATTTAATTGATTGAACCATTTAAGTGCCTCAGGCTCTCCCCGGCGTGCTTTTTGTAAGGCAACGGCACGAATAAAAACTTGTTGCTGGCCAAGACTTAATCGCTTTTTTGTTTCGGGAAATTGCCAGAATTTAAGCGCGTCTTTAGGATTATTTTTGAGTAACTGTTTTAAACCATACAGATAAAACACGCTTTGCAAACGGTGCGGTGTGTTAAGCGTGATAATATGGTGGGGTTTTTGAGTGATTAAATGCAATAAAGCAGCGTTATAGTCAAGATGCGAGAGATGACGCTTTAACAGCGTTTGGGCAAGTTTAACGTTGTTTTTTTCTAAAGCTAAAATCACCCGTTCAATAATCAATGACTCTTTGAAAAAGCCTTTATCAATCATTAATTCACCCAACGCATGGCAAACACTGGGCAGCGGATAGCCACTTAACCAAAGCGGGCGTGTTTGCTCGACTAAATGCTGATGCTGGCCTAGGTAATAATGAGCGAGCTCATTAAAGCAACGCAGATTTTTATCAGCCGAAAAACGATAAAATTGCTGATAATCTTGCCAATTTTGCGCCCGACCTAATTGATAAAGCCAACGCTCACGAATTTTAGTTGATAACGGCGCATCTTGATTAATAAATTGTATAAACGCTGTATCAGCAATTTTAGGTGGATGATCTAAGTAAGTTAAATAGGTTTGAAAGCGGGCCAAATAGCGCGCATCAGCCGCACCTGCAGTTGCCCAAATAAATAACATACCTGTGATAAGGCCGCGCAATAGGTTCATCAACTCTCAAAAAGTACGTACAAAGCGTAAAAGGGTTTTATAAGCGTGTGGTGCTTATACGCGAACATTTGATTGTGAGTGATTGTTTAGACGCTGGCAAGTATGGCGCGCATCGTAGACAAAGTATGGTGATAATCTGAACTATTAAAAATACTTGAGCCGGCAATAAATTGACAAGCACCTGCTTGTGCTAAAAGCTTGATATTATCCAAAGTTACACCACCGTCCACACAAATAGGCAAGGCTGGATGACATTTTTTTACCTGAGAAATTTTATCAATCACGTTTGGAATGAGTGCTTGACCACCAAATCCTGGGTTAACGCTCATGATTAATAAAAAATCTAATCGTGCTAGCACCCAGGTTAAATGCTCAATGGAGGTGGCAGGGTTAAGTACAATGCCTGCCTGACAATCAAGCTCACGTATCAACGCAAGGCTGCGGTCAAGATGAATGGTTGCATCCGGATGAATGCTGATGCGATAAGCACCAGCGTTCGCAAATTGACGAATCAACTCATCAACATTAAATGCCATTAAATGCACATCAAACTTAGCTTTAGGAAAGCGTTTGACCAGCTGTTGGCACACAAGCGGGCCAAAGCTTAAGTTGGGTACATAATGGTTATCCATGACATCCAAATGAATTAAATCAGCGCCAGCGTTAAGGACTTTGTCAACTTCCTGAGCCAAACAGGTAAAATCGGCGGCAAGGAGTGATGGGGCGATTAAATAAGACATAGGCAATACCTGCTAGTACATCCCTTCATCAAAAGAGTAATTGAAAACGACATTAAGAGCGACCACAGCAAAACGCTCGTTACTGTGTTTGAGCGTGCCGGTGGTGGCATAACGAAAATCAAGGCCAACAGCGGCATCGTCACTGTAAAAATAATTAATTCCCACAATGGCTTGGCCTATGGCATAAGAATTAGAAATTTTATTGTGATATTGGTTTAAATTATAATCATTATAGTAGTATTTTAGTTGATTTTGCATATACGTATAGCCAAGGCCTAACCCAACATAAGGCACCCACGTAGGGTCAGTGCCATCTTCATAAAACTCATAATAGGCATTAGCAAGGCCGCCGGCGAGCGTGGTATTGCCTTTCATAGAAAAGTTGTTAAAGCGACCAGAGCGAGGTAGTGTGCGGCCATTAATACGCAATTTATCATAGCCGCTATAGTTATAGAGAAATTCGCCTTCAAAACGAAAATAGTTACAACGAAAACCAATTTGAAAACCCGCATTGCCACCGATATCTTGGTATTGCAGCCGACCTTGGTTTAAGCCATTTGGCAAAAATAGGTTGCTATTGCCACCATTAATCAAATTAAAATTGGGTGTGTAAAAATTAAAATTAAGGGAGGGCGTATAATTCACCCCGCCAAAAAAGCCTGCATACCAGCCTTGCGTTGGCTCAGCCGCATAGATTGCGGAGTTAGCTAGAAATAGTGCTGAGAGTAATGCGGTTTTATAATTGCTCATAAATCATCCTTATTGATAATACGCTTCATTAAAGCGATAAATAACGCCAATACTTGCTAAGTTTGCTTGATATGCCTTGCCCAAATTATCGGCAACTTCTGTGGCAAGATAACGATAGCTGATATTAAGTGCGTAATTTTCGGAAAAATTATAAGTGAGTCCAGCGGTAGCTTGATAAGTAAATACCGTATCTGAGCCTTTGTAATAAGTAGGCAGGGGTAGATTGCTTTTAAGTACATCTTCAACGCCGCCATACCCTATGCCTAAGCCTAAAAAAGGCTGAATAGTTGGGATAACATCAGGAAAATCATAATAAATATTAGCCATACCAAAAAGACCGCTGCTGTGTCCAGAGACTTGTGTTTGTGGCGTGGTTAGATAAGAAAATTGTTTGAGGTTAGCGTGTAGATAGGTAAGTTCTGCTTCATAACGAAGCGGATAACTTTGATAACCGAAGCGGGCGCCAACGTTATATCCTTTATCAAAATGAGCGTTACTAAGATAAGTCGCGTTATTGGGGTAGACATCGATATGATTAGGCAAGTAAGTATATCCACCAAAAACACTCGAATACCATCCATCAATAGGGGTAGCAGCACTAAGCGCGCCGCTTAATAAAAGTGTGGCGGGAAAAAGCATGGATTTCATGATATCTCATTTATTATTGTTATTTTAAGGCCGTACCATGTTAGCGATTTGCACTTCTTTTGCAAGTGGGATTTGAATTTTAGGCCGGTGAATGCTTAATTTATTAAATAACTGTTTTAAAAAATACACGACCCCTTTAGTATTAAAGCACCTTAGTGGATAGAAGTTTAAAAAAGGAGTTTTTCATGAAAAAGCATGAGCTTATTCGCAATATTGATAATTATGGTCAAAAGTTAATCGAATGGCTTGCTCAAAATTTTGATTACCACATACTTGCTCAGTCGATTACCACTGCCAAACAAGCTTATGTTGATGGCAAGCCCTTACTCAAACGATACGCGTCTTTGGTTGTAGAGATTAAAGACCGTAGCCAAGAGTTGGATATTTTGTTGACAACTTTAGAAAACGATTTGGATATAACCGCGCGCTTGCAAGCTATTTTAAATTTTCTAAACAAGCCAAACTGCGGCTGGGAAATTAATTCAGCCAATACATTACTTATCATCGGTTTGATTAAAATTGTTTATGAAGTCAAAACAGAAGAAGACAACGATTATCTGCAATCATGCATTGTGAAACCTTTTAAAGTAGCCTTTGAAGAATTTGTACAGGCATTTATTAAATCAGAACAATTAAGACAAGAAAAACAAGCTCAAGAAGCAGCGCGTTTAGAGCAACTTAATCAGCCATTTAATTTAATCACGCCACAAGATTTGCCGGATGTGCAATTAACCCATAACACCCAAGATGCTCATGAGAGGCATCAAAAAAATCCTCATCAAACGGTTCTTTGCCTTGAAACAAATTCAGAGCAAGTAATGGAAATAAAATCAAGCTTTTTTTTCGATTTACAAAGACAAAAAGCCTATTTGCCAACAGCTGAGATACATAAATATTTAAGAGCGCTGCCGCAAAATCGTTGGCCTGATGCCGATGATAAGTTTTTTAACAAGCTTAAAACGGTGTGCTATGAGCTTATGCAAAAGCATCATCATACCTATCTTTTTGACAATCTAGAGCAAGCCAATGTTTTTTGTCGGCAGCATCCTGATAAATATGTGTTTTCATTATTTAAAAACGCATCCGACGCCTGGAAGATCACCTGGCATGGTGTGGATAGAAAGCCGCTTAATTTGCTGATTCGTGCCGATTTGCACAAATTGTTAGCCGATAAAATAACTTATATGGACTTAAATATGTATGAAATTTGGCAAATAAAACGTATTTGCTTTGAATCCATTAAAGCCATAGAGCAAGGTATTCATTTAACTATTTATCGCACACCAGAGTTAAGCCAAGTTTTCTTACTTGAAAATAAGCCAGTACCGCATTTAACTTGGTTTGATGTTTTAGGAAGAGCTTATCCTATTGAGCTGCACAATTATCCAATTTTAAACTGTAAAATTACCGATATAAAAACTTTTGATGAGCCACACTGTGCCGCGATTTTGCCTTATTTAATTAATCTACCTGTAGAAAATAAAGTGCCGGCACAAAAGCAAGAAGTGGTGCAGCAGATGCTACAAAAGCAATTGCAAAAAAATGACCAAGATGTTGCATTGACCATAACAGATGATGACATTGAAACACTTGATTTAAAAAATTTTGAGGCAGGTGGCTATATACTCGTGCGGCCGAATGACGTCAAAAAAACGATTTGGCAGTTATACGTTAGTGAAAAAACCGGATTTAGAGCCATCGATATCCATAATTGGACCGATTTTAATCGACTTTTAACGTCCATTGATAAAAAATTTACGGATAAAAAGAAAATGATGCTGCAAGACATTATCTTCAAGCGGTGCATAGACACTGACTCTCATGCCATCGCATCGATCCAGCCGCGTAAGCTTGAGGAAACTGAACAGTATCAAGCTGCTCGAGAAGCGCTAGAAAAAACAATGCACACGCGGTTTAGTCATGCCTTTTTTGCAGAACGACAACCTTGGTCACCACCTAAGCAGATCATTGCTGAACAATTGCAAAAAAAACTTTTTCCTGGCTCAATGAACCAGGTTTAACTAAACTTGCTCAAATAATATGAATGTGTGGCGCTCAAAGGTTTTGTTGTTGGTATGCTAAAAAATGTTTTACTTGAAATGATGGATGTGTTTAGCCCACGTGTTTTAGCACAAGGGAATGAGTATTTTGCGCAAGGCTTTGTGCTTAACGTGCGTTTGAGTGACGGGTTGCTCAAAGGCCGAGTAAGGTCGGCGGATAATACGCTTGAAGATATATATATAGATTTAAAATCTTGGCCTAAAATACCCGCGCGCTGCAGTTGTCAAAAGCAATATAATTGCGCTCATGCAGTGGCTGCTTTGCAGTTTTTGCATCACAAGTCGTTTGAATCAACGCCCACTTTCAAGCCAGTTGGTTTTGAAGTCAAACCTATGCCTCCTATTGTGCCTAAAACTGCGTTAAAAGCTGATGATTTATCCTGGTATTCCACGCTAGAAAAGCAAAAAAATGACTTTTTCTCCTATCAAATTGGCATGATAGTGGATGGTCAGGAAATTGATATTGTGCCGCTTGTTCAGGATTTTTTAAGTCACGAACATGCCTGGTTGTCATTAGCGGATGATCATTTAATCTCGCTACCTTTGTCTAATCATCAGGTGGTAACATTGCCTTTAAAACGTATCAAGCCGTTATTGCAGATTTTATTACTACAAGATAAGCCTCAAGCCACCAAACCCTTATTATTGAACCGTTATCAATTATTATTCATACCTGAAATTGAACAGGCAGCCAAAGCCATTGCCTTAAAATGGCAAGGAGAGAGCACATGGCGTAAAATTTTTAGCCAATTAAAACCTCTTAAAAAAGTGCGGCTACCCGTTTATTTGCAAACACTGTTACGTGCTTACCAGCAGGAAGGTTTGGATTGGTTGGGTTTTTTGCGCGCCAATGGGTTAGGCGGTATTTTGGCTGATGACATGGGGCTTGGTAAAACATTGCAAACACTAAGTCATTTAGTCGTTGAAAAAAAAGCTGGCCGTTTACAGTTACCAAGTTTGATTATAACGCCAGTTAGTCTGCTTAAAAGTTGGTTTAATGAAGCGCAAGCACACACACCAGACCTAAAGCTTGGCATCTATTATGGGCCTAAACGTAAGCTAGAAGCATTAAAAGAGTGCGATGTAATTTTATCGAGTTATGGCACGGTTAGCCGCGATATTAAAATGCTTATACCACACAAATGGTATTATGTGATTTTGGATGAAGCGCAAATGATTAAAAATCATCGTGCTAAAACAACCCTTGCAGTACATCAATTAACCGCAGAATTACGTTTATGTTTATCCGGCACGCCGATTGAAAATCATTTAGGTGAACTTTGGTCGTTATTTCATTTTCTTATGCCAGGTTTATTAGGCAGCATCAAGCAATTTAGAAAAAATGTGATAGCACCTATGGCTAAAAACGAGTCACATGAGTTTAGTGCTTGGCTTATTAAAAAAATTGAACCCTTTGTTTTAAGGCGTACCAAAGCGCATGTGGCAACAGAGCTGCCGCCTAAAACAGAAATCATTCAATATATAAGCCTTGAAGGACGTCAACGCGATTTATACGAAGTCATTCGCGCAGGTATGCAGCAAAAAGTTACTCAATCTATCAAGCAGCAAGGCATGCACCAAAGTCGTTTTATTTTATTAAGTGCGCTTTTGAGGCTGCGCCAAGTTTGTTGCCACCCTCATTTAATTCCGGCGCTTAAAGCGCATCTGCCAGCTTACCCATCGGCCAAACTTAAAATGCTGATGACGCTGTTACAAAACTTAATCAAAGAAAAGCGACGCGTATTGGTATTCTCGCAATTTACCTCAATGCTCAAATTAATTGAGCAAGAGCTTCACGCTCACCAATATTCTTTTGTCACGCTAACCGGGCAAACTAAAAAGCGTCAAGATGTCATAGAAACTTTTCAACAAAATGATGTATCCATTTTTTTGTTAAGTTTGAAAGCAGGTGGTGTGGGTTTGAACTTAACTCAAGCGGATACCGTGATTCATTTTGACCCGTGGTGGAATCCAGCTGCAGTTATGCAGGCCACTGATAGAGTACATCGCTTAGGCCAGCAAAATCCTATTTTTGTTTATAAACTCATTGCCACAGGCACCATTGAAGAAAAAATGCTGCACATGCAAACGCAAAAACAGGATTTATCCGAAAAAATTTTGAACGCTCGCCATCAGCTGCCAACATTGACCTCAAGCGATATTGATGCTTTTTTTGCCCCTATTCCTGAGTAATTTGCAAAGCTAGTTGCGCTGACCTATGCTCAAATGAGTTAACCTACAAGGAGCGCATGGATGAGCCAAATTATAAAATTATGCTGGGGGGTCACAATATGGTGTTTAGCCATAGGGTTTGCAGCAGCCGCATCACCTTTGGGTAATTGGACCACCATCGATGATGTGACTGGTAAAAAAAGAGCCGTTGTTCGAATTAGTCAAGCGCGCGATAATACGCTTAATGCCACCATTGTGCGCGTCTATGCGCAACCAGGCGATATTAATAAATGTCACAAATGTTCAGGTCGCTTTAAAAATAAACCTATCATTGGACTACCGTTTGGTTGGGGGTTTAAGCAAACAGCCGCTAATAAATGGACAGGCGGGCGCATCTTAGATCCTAAAACGGGTAAAATTTATCATGCGCAGATGACCTTAAAAGATAACAAATTATATGTACGTGGTTATATAGGTATTTCCTTGATTGGACGCACCCAAACATGGGTACGTTAAATTTAGTAAAGATGCATTTTCAGCAATTTGTGATTACAATGACAATCATTTTTTCTGGTCTATTTAATTTTCATGGCAGATACTTTATCAAGCAAACATAAAAAAGCGTCATCAAATCCTCTTAAACGCCCGCCACATGTGCTTGAAGCTGAGCAAGCCATATTAGGCGGCGTTTTATTAGATAACCAAGCTTGGGAGAAAATTAGCGCTAAGTTATGTGCAGCTGATTTTTATCAAGCCGAACACCGCATTATATTTACGGCCATTTTAGATTTAGCCAAAAAAAATCAACCCTTTGATGTCATTACGCTTCTTGATAATTTGAAATCCATTGATGAGCTTGATGCGGCCGGTGGTGAGAGTTATTTATTTGAGTTAGCCAACAATACCCCAAGTGTGGCCAATGTGTCAGCGTATGCTGATATCGTGCGCGAGAAGTCAGTGCAAAGGCAGCTGATTCAAATTGCCGGAGATATTGCCGATGCTGCTTATAAC
>PKDH01000014.1 GCA_002863045.1 Legionella sp. | reverse complement strand
ACTAGACAATACTTTCTTTTTTATTATATGGAGATACCCATGTCATTTACTTTACCTGAGCTGCCTTACGCTAAAGATGCATTAAGCCCACATATTTCTGCAGAAACCCTTGAATATCATTATGGTAAACATCATCAAACTTATGTAAATAATTTAAATAAACAAATTGTTGATACCAAATTTGCTGATATGTCATTAGAAGAAATCATCAAGCACGCCGAAGATGGTATTTTTAACAACGCAGCGCAAGTATGGAACCATACCTTTTATTGGCATTGCTTAACACCCAACGGCGGTGGAGAACCAGAAGGTCAACTGGCTAAAGCGATTGATAGCGCCTTTGGTTCTTTTAGTGAATTTAAAGAGCAATTTACGCAAAAAGCCATTGGAACATTTGGTTCTGGCTGGGCATGGCTTGTCCAAGATACCTCAGGTCACCTACAAATTATAAGTACCAGCAATGCTCAAACACCGTTAACCCAAGAAGGTTTAACGCCGCTTATGACGTGTGATGTATGGGAGCATGCTTATTATATCGATTATCGCAATGCTCGCCCTGAATATCTTAAAGCATTTTGGGCGCTGGTTAATTGGTCTTTTGTTGAACAAAACATGCTTTAATTTAAGCCAAGAGGGCGATTATGGCACTTATTACCAGCTACAACCCCCTGCCGGTTACCTTTACTCACGGTGAAGGTATCTGGCTTTATGATAAAGATGGTCGCCGTTATCTGGATGCATTAAGTGGTATTGCCGTATGTGGTTTAGGGCATGCGCATCCACGGGTGACTCAAACCATTCAACAACAAGCCGCCCAATTAATCCATACTTCTAATATGTATGTAATTGAAGCTCAATGGCAGTTGGCTGCAAGAATGACCCAGCTTACCGACATGCAACAAGCTTTTTTTGGTAATTCAGGTGCTGAAGCCAACGAAGCGGCCATCAAGCTTGCGCGCTTATACGGCCATAAAAAAAATATCCAAACGCCTTCTATTATCGTGATGGAGCATGCTTTTCATGGTCGTACCATGGCCACCTTAACTGCATCTGGCAGTCGTAAAGTTCAAGCAGGTTTTGAGCCACTGGTGCCAGGCTTTATTCGCGCCCCTTTTAACGACATCGATGCTTTGCGGGTAATTGCGCATAATCGTGATGATGTGGTTGCGGTCATGCTTGAACCTATCCAAGGCGAAGGCGGCATTCATGTGGCTGAAGATGCTTATTTAATTGAGCTAAAAGCTTTATGTCACGAGCATGATTGGCTACTTATTTTGGATGAAATTCAAACCGGTAACGGCCGCACCGGCGAATTATTTGCCTACATGCATCCACAAATTAAACCAGATATTTTAACCACCGCCAAAGGTTTGGGTAACGGCATGCCCATTGGCGCTTGTTTAATTGATAACAAAGCCTGTGATTTATTTAAACCTGGCAATCACGGCTCGACTTTTGGTGGCAATCCACTGGCTTGTGCGACCGCTTTAACTGTGCTTGATGTGATTGAGCAAGACCATTTAACGCAACAAGCCAAACAAGTTGGGCGTTACCTTAAACAAGGTCTAATGACCGCGTTTATGGATAAACCCGAAGTATTGGCCATTCGTGGCCGTGGTTTAATGTTAGGCATTGAATTAGATAGGCCGGCTGCGGACATGCGCGCTTTGGGCCTTCGCGAAGGTTTGCTGTTTAATGTTACCGCTGAGTGCGTGATTCGTTTGTTACCACCTTTAATTTTGACTGAAAAAGAAGCTGACGAAATCATTGCGCGCTTAACCCGCACGCTTGAAATTTTTCTTGATCAGCACTAAAAATGTCGATGCCAACCATTGATTGATGGGCGGCATCAGACTTTTATTGTAGCCGCTGGCGTACCACTTCGTACAAAGCCACACCTGCTGCTACCGAAACATTTAAACTTTCTACGCATCCCTGCATAGGTATAGAAAAAAGATAATCACAATGCACACTGGTAAGCCGTCGCAAGCCTTGTCCTTCAGCGCCTAGTACCAAGGCTACTGAACCGGTTAAAGTGGTTTGATAAAGTGTCTGGCTCGCCTGCCCTGCCGCGCCATAAAGCCAGATGTTATGAGTTTTTAAACGCTCAATGGCTCGCACCAAATTGGTGACTTGAATCACTGGCACATGTTCGGCGGCGCCACAAGCGACTTTGCTAACAACTGGTGTGATACTTGCACTTTTATCTTTGGGAATGATCACAAAATCAACCCCCGCCGCATCAGCACTGCGCAAGCACGCACCCAAATTATGTGGGTCAGTCACACCATCTAGAATTAAAATTAATTTAGGCTCGGTGTGCTGGGCAAGTAATGTGTCAATGTCACGCTCTTGATAAACAGGTAGCGCTGGTACCAAGGCAGCCACGCCTTGATGATTCACCTCACCAAATTGCTGCGTAAAAGTTTGCAATGCCACATGTTCTAGCGGTATGCCATGCGTTTGCGCTAGCTGTTGGATCTCTTGGGTGATGGCATCCTGGCGTGCTTGATTAAGCCAAAGCTTTGCAGGCAGGCGCCGGCCATTTTGTAACAAAGCTTTTACAGCATGGACGCCATACAGCCATTGCGCACTCATGATTTATCTGTCTCGGCTAATTCAAAATCAATCTTACGCTCGTCCAAATCGACCCGAGCGACTAATATTTCTAACGCATCACCCAATTGATAAACATGACTGCTACGCTCGCCTTTTAAGCGATGACGCGTTGCATCAAATACGTAATAATCATTGGTAAGTGAAGTAACATGCACCAAACCTTCGACAAAAAGTTCATCTAATTCAACAAAAATACCAAAACCGGTCACCCCCGTGATGCGACCCTTAAAAGTTTGGCCAATTTTTGCTTGCATGAATTCACATTTAAGCCAGGCGACGACCTCGCGAGTGGCTTCATCAGCGCGCCGTTCAGTCATCGAACAATGCTTGCCTAATTTATGCATCTCTTCTTGGCTATAAGCAAAAGTCTTGATTTCTTGTTTATCAATGATATGCCCCAAAGCGCGGTGAACCAGCAAATCAGGATAGCGGCGTATGGGTGAGGTGAAATGGGTATATGCTTGATAAGCAAGCCCGAAATGACCTTGATTTTCCACTAAATATTGCGCTTGTTTAAGTGAACGCAGCATGACCGTTTCGATTAGATGACGCTCGGGCTTGGCGGCTGCCTCGTGCATGACTCGTTGAAAATCTTTGACACCCGGCTTTTTACCGCCGCCTAATTTCAAGCCCATTTCAAGTAGAAACTGGCGCAATGCAATGATTTTATCTTCTTCTGGCGGCGCATGAACGCGATAAAGTGCCGGCAACTCATGTTTTTGTAAAAACTTGGCCACGGCCACGTTGGCCATTAACATGCATTCTTCAATCAAGCGATGTGCATCATTGCGCACCATAGGCGTGATGTGTTCAATTTTACGGTTATCATCAAAACTAATTTTGGTTTCAACCGTATCAAAATCCATAGCACCGCGTGCTTGGCGGGTGTGCGCGAGGCACTGATAAAGCTTGTGGAGTGTGGTGATAACCGGCCAAAGCGCTTCATAAGATTTATCCGCGCTGTCTTGCTTTAACCATGCATCCACTTGGGTATAAGTGAGTCTGGCATGAGAATGAAACACCGCACGATAAAAGCGGCTGCGCATAAGTTTACCCTGTGGGCTGATGGCCATTTCGGCTACCAAGCATAATCTATCAACTTGGGGGTTGAGTGAGCAAATCCCGTTAGACAGGGCCTCGGGTAACATCGGCACCACCTGTCCGGGGAAATATACCGAATTACCGCGTTTGGCCGCCTCGCTATCCAAAGGTGAACCTACTGGCACATAATGGCTCACATCGGCAATGGCCACAAAAAGCTGATAGCCACCTTTGGGCTTTTGATGGGCATACACGGCATCATCAAAGTCTTTAGCATCCTCACCATCAATGGTCACAAACGGCAAATGCCTTAGATCCGTACGGTTAAGAAGCTCAGCTTTTTGTACCTGTTGATTGATTTTAGCCACCTGTTCGGTGACCTCTTGCGGCCATGTTGCTGGAATACCATGGGCATGGATGGCAACCTCAATTTCCATACCTGGGGCCATATGCTCACCTAGGATATGAATGATTTTGCCAATGGCTTGATTCCGTTTACTTGGAAACGCAATCAATTCAACCAATACCATTTGATTATTTTTAGCCTTTCCCGCACAAGATAATGGTACAGAAATATCCTGAGTTAGACGCTTGTTATCTGGAATAACAAACCCTACACCCTGCTCGGTGAAAAATCGCCCCACCACCGTTTGATTAGCATGCTCGATGATTTCATGAATTTTTGCCTCAGGGCGACCGCGCCTATCAAAGCCTTGTTGATAAGCAAGTACGATATCACCATGCATCACCGTTTTCATTTGCGCGGCACTTAAAAGCATATCGTCTTGTTCATCCTCAGGTGAGAAAAAACCATACCCTTCGGGATGACCAATGACTTGGCCTTTTTTCACAATGATGCGTCCTAGCAGACAAAAACGATTGCGCCTATCTTGCATGATTTGACCATCACGCAGCATCGCCTTTAAACGAAATCCCAAAGCCTCCTGCGAGGCTTCATCTTCGACCTCAAGCAGGCTTAGTAATTGTTGGCGTGAGATGGGTTTACCATGTTGATTAAGCACCTCTGCGATAAGCTCCCGACTTGGTACCGGCAGGTCGTATTTTTGTTTTTCACGTTGATAGAACGGATCTTTCGATTTCTTTTTACTCACAAATACCTTGTTGATTCATTTTAATTAGACTGAGTGTAGCATGTTCACTGCCATAACTAAGTAATTTATTTTGTTTCATGACCCGCAATTGTGATATTTTGCGCGGTTATTTTGGTCATTAGTGTGTCCTTTGAAACATTTTCAGCCAACCAAAAGGTGGCTTGTTTGGCAACCGGAATATGAGCCGTTGGTAGCTGGCAAACAGACACCACCTCTGAACATGGCACATGATGCTCGTGTCCTTTGGTGGCTTCAACGCATTCTAAATTAAATTGTTTTGGCGTTAACATCAAAGCGGACCAACGATGCGCACCAAGCTTTTGACTAAAGCCGGCACTCATACTATGTTGGCTGGTATGCGTTAACCAAATCTCATGAATGCTGGCATTGTGGATTAGCAATAGCCGTGGTTTGGCGTTGGCAAAAGTTATATTGGTTTGATTTAAAGTGATAGGCTGGCACCCTTTAATTTGGGTGTCTTGCGCATAAGCGGTCAGTTGCAAGCTTAGGCTTGCCCAAAAAATAAGCCATTTCATCGTGATTTAACCTTATGATTAAAAAAACAAGCTTACGAAACTCATGTCCAGACGTCAATCAAGTATATTATTGGCGCTCCAAGGTAAAAATGTACTTTATTTTGCCATATCATAAGCATACCTATGCTAAACTATGCAAAAAATCAAACAGTCAGTTATGAAAAAACACATTTTAATCTTAAATACCGGCGGCACCATCAGCAGTGTACGTACGATTAATGGTTATGAACCCATCATCGGCTATGTTGCCCAAGCACTCGATGGGATTACCGCTTTAAAACATCAAGCCATGCCAAGCTATGACCTTAAAGAATATACGCCCTTGCTTGACTCATCGAATATGAATCATCAAGATTGGTTTCGCATTGCCAATGATATTGCCAAGCTTTATGACCAATATGATGGCTTTTTAATTTTTCATGGCACCGACACCATGGCTTATACAGCGTCCGCTTTATCCTTTATGTTGGAACACTTGGGCAAGCCGGTGATTTTAACCGGCTCGCAAATTCCGTTATCTGAAGTACGTAATGATGCAGTGGATAATATCATCACCTCGATGTGGTTACTCGCGACCCAACCCATTCATGAAGTATGTGTGTATTTTAATCAAAGATTATTACGTGGTAATCGTACGCGCAAAATCAATGCCCAGGGTTTTGGGGCTTTTGATTCACCTAATTATCCCGCGCTTGCGCGCATTGGCATCGACATTGACATGCATCACGAGCTTTTGCGTCCACGCCCCCAAGCTGCCTTTAGGCTGCAAGCCATTCAAGCTCACCCGATTGTAAGTTTGCGGTTATTTCCCGGACTCATGACCGAGATCTTGCGCCATCTTATCAAAACACCCTTAAAAGGTTTGGTGTTAGAAACCTATGGCGCCGGTAATGCCCCCAATCATCCTGATTTATTAGAGGTGTTAAATACGGCCTGCCAGCAAAGTGTGGTGGTTAATTGCACACAGTGCCAACAAGGCATGGTTGATATGCAGCAATACGCCACCGGCAATACGCTTTATAAGATGGGGGTTATCAGTGGTCTAGATATCACCCCAGAGGCGGCTTACTGCAAGCTGCTTTATTTATTTAGCAAGTATCAGAATACCGCCCAAGTAAAAGCCTCTTTTGCGTTGAATTTAGCAGGCGAGATGCGCGAGAGTTAAGATTGAGACATGGTCAGTGAGGGTGAAAGTGCTAAACGATACACTTCTTCTTTTGCCGCATGAATCGCCATATGTAGCTTGCCTAACCCTGAACCTAAAAAGCCATTTGAATTTTTATTACATAAATTTTTATTTTTATCTTCGAGAGCATTTAGAATATCTAATACATTTTCATTGGACAGCTCAGGATTGTTTAAATAACCAATCGTTTCCTTAACAGCTTCTTTTTTTAAACTGGCTAACTCTGAATTACTGATGGCGTATTTTAAAACATATTCCTTTCGTGCTTCATCCAAATGTTGGAGCAGATACGAAGCTAAATGGTATATTGCAAGTTGTGCTAACGTATTTCGACTTGGTACATCTAGCAATGACAGTTCGCTTAATTCTTGGTAAAAACTTTTCAACAATAAACAGTGATATTCAAGTTGGCGCTCAGTTGTACCTTGATTCGATACTTTCGCCTTTTTTTTGGATTGCTCTATATTATTTAAAGCTTGCTCGTAAAGGTTATTAATTTGTTGGAAAACCTGCTCATCTGTAGTTTTCTCGCTCACCTTAGTCCATGCGATGGATATACTAAGAACAGCTTCTCTTTTACGTTTGGATAAATGATTGTCACGTAATCCACCAAAAAAACTATTATCTGCTCTAACCGAGTTATCACTAATTTCACACAAGGCACTATTAAAAAATTCTTCGACTATCTCAGAGAAAATCGTCATTCACCGACTCCTTTTATTGCAATTTGGTGGGCTTATCAGTATGTTTGAGAGGTTTTAATTGAGGCTCGATTCTACTATCAATCATCTTTTTTTACTAAGGAAATTCTTCTAGTTATGGCTTTACATATTGTTATTTTAGCCGCCGGCCAAGGCAAACGAATGGTTTCTCGTCTGCCCAAAGTGCTGCATCCTTTAGCTGGCACGCCCATGGCTGTGCGGGTGTTAAACACCGCACGCGCGCTTAATCCGGCGCAAATCCACCTTATTTATGGCCATGAAGGCAAGCAACTGCAACAAGCGTTGCCAGATGCTGACATCCATTGGGTAAAACAAGCCGAACAATTAGGCACAGGACATGCGGTCGCCCAAGTTTTGCCTTTTTTGCCAGCTGATGCTGATGTATTAATTTTATCAGCCGATGTGCCGCTTATCTCTGTGGCTACCCTTAAGACATTATTGCAAACCCTAGAACATTACCCTGATACAGCCGCACTAAGTTTACTGGTGGCGTCACTCTCTGACCCCGCAGGCTTGGGGCGTATTGTGCGTGATGAAAATGGTGCTATTTGTGCCATTATTGAAGAAAAAGATGCCTGTGAACAAGTGCGTTTGATTAACGAGATATACAGCGGCATTTGCTGCACCAAAGCCGCTTATCTGCATCAGTGGCTGCCTTGTTTGAGTCATAACAACGCTCAAAAAGAATATTATTTGACTGAAATCATTCAGCTAGCAGCTAAAGCCAATATTCCCATCTGTTCCCACGCGACCCACACGCCCTTTGAAATTCAAGGCGTGAACACCCGGGTGCAGTTAGAGGCACTCGAGCGCTTATGGCAGCATGAGCAAGCCCAACAGTTGATGTTGCAAGGAGTCAGCATCATCGATAAAAAGCGTATTGACCTTCGCGGGGAGCTTTGTTGTGGTCAGGATGTCTTTATCGATGTTAATTGTATTTTTGAAGGCCAGGTGGTAC
Organism: Legionella sp.; assembly: GCA_002863045.1. Taxonomy (GTDB): domain Bacteria; phylum Pseudomonadota; class Gammaproteobacteria; order Legionellales; family Legionellaceae; genus Legionella_C. The sequence continues at coordinate 143,714 of PKDH01000014.1, read as the reverse complement.
TTGGTGATAACTGCCGCATTGGCCCTAATTGTGTCTTAAAAGATGTGGTGCTTGAAGCGGATTGTCACATTTTAGCCAACAGCGTCTTAGAAGGCTGCCGTGTGGGGCAGCGCAGCCAGGTAGGCCCTTTTGCGCGATTACGCCCAGGCACCAGCCTGGGTCGTGAATGCAAAATTGGTAATTTTGTTGAAACCAAACAAGCCATTTTTGGCAATCAATCTAAAGCCAGTCATCTAAGTTATTTGGGGGATGTACACATGGGTGAACAGGTCAATATTGGTGCCGGTACCATTACTTGTAATTATGATGGGGTGCAAAAACATCAAACCATCATTGAACAAGGGGCGTTTATTGGCTCTGATACACAATTAGTGGCACCGGTGACCATTGGTGCGTATGCCACCATTGGTGCGGGCAGTACCATTCGCAAAGATGCCCCAGCTCATGCGCTGACTCTGACCACTCAGGTACAAAAAACCCATGCAAGTTGGCAACGCCCAGTGAAAGATAAAGCTTAAGTTTTAGCAGAATAGCAGCATAAATCCCTAATCATGCAAGTCGCACATTGTGGCTTGCGTGCCTGACACACGTAACGGCCATGAAGTAAAAGCCAATGATGAGCATTTAGTAGATATTGGGCCGGAATGACTTGTACTAGCTGCAGCTCCACTTGCAAAGGTGTGGCACCTTGAGCCAAACCAGTGCGATTGGCTACGCGAAAAATATGGGTATCCACGGCCATAGTAGGCACTTTAAATGCGGTATTGAGTACCACATTGGCAGTTTTACGTCCCACACCCGGCAGTGCTTCCAAGGCCGCGCGTTCATCTGGTACCTGGCCTTTGTGCAGAGCTAATAAGCGCTCACAAGTGCCGATAATATGACGCGCTTTGGTGGGGTAATAATTGAGCGTACGAATACATGCTTTGATACCCTCTTCACCCAAGGCCAGCATAGTTTCGGGGGTATTGGCTTGAGCAAATAGGCGCTCGGTGGCGCGGTTGACTTGAATATCAGTGGCTTGCGCTGATAAGAGTACGGCGATTAATAATTCAAAAGCTGAGTGGTAACAAAGCTCTGTGGTGGGGTTGGGGTTTTGGGCGGCAAAGCGCGCAAACATGGCTTGGCAAACGGCCGCTTTCATGATGATTTTTGTTGATGACGTTTAAGCGCTGCTAAAATATAAGCTTGTTTGGCGGCCTTATCATTGTCTGGGCTGGTCTGCACGGTGGCGGATATGGCTTTATTTTGGCGATAAATTTGCTGCTGTTGATGTTGCTGACGCAGGGCGCGCACTTCTTTGGCTTGAAAACGTTGGCGCGCGCGTGACTTATCAAAATCATGCGTGGCTTGAGGCATTAATTCGATACAATCCACCGGACAAGGCGCCACACATAAACCACAGCCCGTGCATTCATCGGTGATAATCGCATGCATCTTTTTATGGGTGCCGAGAATAGCATCCACCGGACACGCTTGAATGCATTTGGTACAACCAATGCATTCTGCTTCGCGTATCAACGCTTTGGCAGGCGCCCGGGTGGTTAATGAATCCATATAAGGCGCAGCATCAACATCAAGCAAGTTTGCCAGTGCCTTTAATGTTGTTTTGCCACCAGGCGGGCATAAGTTAATGGGGGCAGCTTGCTGGGCAAGTGCTTCGGCATAAGGCAGGCAGCCTTTAAAACCGCACTCACCGCATTGGGTTTGTGGCAGTATGGCATCAATGGCTTGAACTAAAGCATGCCTCATTTGACTTTCATGCCTGGTGTGGCGCCAGTATCAGGTTGTAAAAGATAAATATCTTGCCCGTTACCTGCGGCAAGAACCATGCCCTCTGACACGCCAAAGCGCATTTTACGTGGGGCAAGGTTGTTGACCATGATGGTCAACCGGCCAATTAATTGTGCCGGTTCATAAGCGGCTTTAATGCCAGCGAATACATTTTTTTGGGTACCACCCACATCTAACACCAAATGTAGCAATTTATCCGCGCCTTCAACGGGTTTAGCCTCAACGATTTGCGCAATACGCAAATCAACTTTGGCAAAATCCTCAATGCCAATAACATCCGTTTTGTCAGAAGTTTGTGTCGTGCTTGTGGATGCGGGCGTGGTAGATGTTTGACTTTCTTGCATTAGAGCCTCGATATGGTTGGGGTCAACACGCGTTAATAATGGCTTAAAGGTGTTGATGTGATGATTCAGTAATGGGCTAGCAATGCTAGCCCAGCTAAGTGGTTCAATGTTTAAAAAAGCTTCAGCGGCTTTGGCGGTATTGGGCAAAATAGGTTTGAGATACGCCATGATAAGACGAAATAAATTTAATCCCATGGTGCAAATGGCTTGGACTAAAGCCTTATTATCAGCCGTTTTAATTTTCACCCAGGGCTTTTGCGCGTCAATGTATTGGTTGGCCAAGGCGGCACATTCCATGATAAGGCGCACCGCTTTGGCACTATCACGCGCTTCATAAGCGGTTATGATGGCATCTTTTTTCGCTAGCACAGCCTCAAAAAGGGTTGTATCGGCCAGTGAGTCACTTAAGCGACCCGCAAAATGTTGGTTGATAAAGCCACTACAGCGGCTGGCAATATTCACCACTTTACCCACCAAATCAGCATTGATACGTTGGGTAAAATCTTCCCAATTTAAATCAATGTCTTCAATTTTACCGTTGAGTTTGGCGGCAAAATAATAACGTAAAAACTCAGGGTTTAAATGATTGAGATAGGTACGTGCTTCAATAAAAGTACCACGTGATTTTGACATTTTTTGGCCATTGACGGTCAAAAAGCCATGCACAAAAATTTGTGTTGGCAGGCGAAAACCAGCGCCTGCCAACATGGCCGGCCAAAACAAGGTGTGAAAATAAACAATGTCTTTGCCGATAAAATGATACAACTCAGTTTGAGCGCCTTGCTGCCAAAAGGTGGCAAAATCATGTGCATGTTGGTCACAATAGTGTTTAAAGCTTGCCATATAGCCAATAGGGGCATCAAGCCACACATAGGCATATTTATCAGAGGTACCTGGCAGCAGAAAACCAAAATAAGGCGCATCACGCGAGATGTCCCAGGGCTTTAGGCCGACATCAAACCATTCTTGTAATTTATGATAAATCTCAGGGGCGACCACGTTGGTTTTTAACCAGGTTTTGAGTAGATCGCTGTAGCGCGCTAAATCAAAAAAATGATGCTCTGATGATTTGGTCACAGGCTTAACGCCTGATAAAGCTGAGATGGGGTCAATTAAATCGGTTGGCGCGTAGGTCGCGCCACAAGCCTCACAATTATCGCCATATTGGTCAGGCGCATGGCATTTAGGGCAACTGCCTTTGACATATCTATCTGGCAAAAATAATGATTTTATTGGGTCAAATGCTTGAGAGACGGTGCGCTTTAAAATATCACCGTTTTGCTCAAGCGCGGTATAGATTTGCTGCATTAAGGCTTCGTTTTCCGCAGAATGTGTGGTGTGATAGCTATCATAATGAATGGCAAAATCAGCAAAATCCTGTTCATGCTGCGCTTTGATACTGGCGGTGAGCGCTTCAGCGGTCATCCCCAACTGTTCCGCTTTGAGCATAATTGGCGTGCCATGGGCATCATCGCCACATATCGCCAAACATTCATGCCCTTGCATGGTATGCACACGCACCCAAATATCGGTTTGAATATGCTCAACCAAATGACCCAAATGCAGCGGGCCATTGGCATAAGGCAGAGCGCTGGTAACCAGCATTTTACGAGAAGAAGTCATAGTTAAGGCAACTGGCTAAAACTGATCATTATAAAAGCTTTATAAGCAATGTCACGCGTTTATAAAGCTGTTAATTTCGTGTTTTGTTAATATGCACCCTTTAGAGGCATTCCCTCCTCGTCATGCATTGGCGACTTAGGATGAAGCGAAGGATCGCGCACGTCTGGCTCAACCATTTCAGTTGAGGAGAGAGGGCGATGAAAGATTGTATGCTGGTCTGAGTACAAATGAGGATACATTTTATTACGACAAACTATCATCATCAAGCCTGCTAACACCACCAAACTTGCGGCAAATAGGCCTAAAGCAAGGGCAATAAACGGTGTGGCTAGGCTCAAAGACAGTGTTGCGCCACTCACCAATACCAAAGTGCTACTGGCCGAAATCGCCGTTAATAATGCAAGATTCATAGCATGTTTTCGTTAAAAAGTGATTAAAAACTGCCATCTGAGCATGGCAGCTCAAATGGCATGGAGGGAGGTATGATGTTGAATTATTGTGGTCGTGGAGAAGTTGATGGAGCGGCTTCTGGTGACTCATCTTTTGTATCAATTTTAGTTAAATTGATACCAGTTCCAGAGTCATCAGAGGAGAAAAAGCTAGGGTTGCTGTTGCTTCGTGGTAATGGCTTAGTAGAGGGCTTGTCTTTTAGTTGTGTTAGTTGTGCTGTTAACTCACCAATCTGACTGGTAAGAGCTTCTACGTTTTGCGTGGCACCGTTGAGGCTTGCTGTTAAACTGAAGTTTTCCTGCTGAACCTGGTCTAACTGGCCTTGTAAATCACCAACTTTACTTACCTGTTGTTTTAATTCCAAGATTTCAGCATTAGCATCTTCTAGTTGGCTTTTTGATGTTTGGAGTTCTCTATTATTAACCTCTAATTGTTGAATTCTCTGGCTAGCCGTGCTTAATTGTTCTCTTAATTGGCGGATTTCCTGGTTAGCAGAGTTTAATGCAACTGCTTCTTCTGACGGGCTGGCGTCTTCAAGCAATGGGTCTTTTGGCTCAAACCCCGCATTTCGATCCCATAACTGCGCGATTTTTGCGCCGATACCCGCCGCCATTGCCGCCATGACGCCACCAATGGCCGTCACACCGGCCACAATCCCAGCGAAAGCCGCAGCTGCTGCAACGGGTGACGTTAAGGTGGCAATGGCACCGATTAATGGCAGTGCAGCAAAAAAAGCACCAACCGGAGGCACAGTTAATATCAATACAGCGGTGATGGCGAAAGCGATGACTGCTAGTAATGCTGTGATGCCAAGGGCGAAGAGCATATTACGCAAGGTAAAAACTCTAGACGGTTCTTTATATGGAGGATGTTTTCTATATATCTCGTTCGTGCTTGATGCTTCCAAATTTGTATCGGAATCATGTTCGTTAATTGAATCGCTATGTAATAAATTTTCTTCACTACCTGACATAGTTTTTTCCTCTATTTAAGTTTTAAAAAAAACCAATCTTATCAAAAGTTAACCTTAAAAGCAAATACTAAAAGTTATTTATCATAAATTTTTATTTTTTTGGCGATTTTAACCTACTTTAAAATATTTTTGTAGGAAGCGCTTATGCTATTGCTAACGCCTACCGCGGTTCTCTGACGCACGCCTATGTTCCATAGCTTATGGAACTTAGTAAAGAAGTAAGATTTTTAAACAAAAAACATGTACTTTTCGTAAAAAAAATATCGCTTCTGTAAAAAATAATTTTGTCATGTCAATTTGACTTATGCTATGTTATATAAAGAATCATATTGTTTTAATTTATACATATTTTATCTGAGTAACCGGATAAAACAACGTTGTCATAAAGGGTTTTAATAACATGCCAGCCATAGAATCTGCCGCGGCGATCACCGGGTTTAATCAACATATTGTGACGTTTTTTGCCACAACTGGAGGACAAACCTCTAAAAAGGCTAAAAAAAATGCTTATGACGCATTGATAACGCATATGTCGACTTATCATCATGCAGCAAATTCTTTGATATCTGATGCTTTTTTTACATATCATCGTCAAAAACTTAATACCATGCATCCAGGCGTATTAGAATTTATCAAAGGACAAAAACAATTAACTGCCCAAAAAGATGAGTATCGCCAAGAATTACAAATTATTGTGGCAGTGCTTTGTTATCAATTGCATTTAGCCCATGCCTATGGCCATAGGCATCATATCGCTGGATTATGGGCTGAGCTTCGTTATGCGAAAAATTTATTAAACATTCTTGAGGGGCAGCCTAAATCTTATTCGGAACCGGCAGGATATGTAGGGTTGAAAATTGCGCTTTTTTTCAAAAAAGCCATCGAGCAACTTTTTATTTATCCCACCGGTGATATCCGCACCAGCATTGGCGACATCAATGAAGTGCGATTGTATTGGGTGTGGGCGGGTGGCATGCTAAGTACGTTGCTCAATATTTTAGCAGTTAATTTTTTTCATGACATGCAAGCACGGGCCGTGCTTGGCAGTGTGGGCAGGATTACCGGCTATATGAGCTGGATATTGTATTTTACCCGCTTTGGACTTGAGACAATGATGCTCTTAAAGCACACACTCAAAGGCCCTTGGATGAGTCAAGAGGAACAAGCTCTGGGCGTACCAATCTGGGCGCGTTTTAAAACACAGTGGGATGCCCGCAAATTTATCATTTTAAATGATTTGATTTGGGGTGTGGTGAATTTATTGTGCTTTTTTTGGCTCACAGGTGCGGGTAAATTAGGTTACGCTGGTAATGTGTTAACGGTGGGTTTATTGTTTATGGACATGACGCTGGTGATTTGGCGCGCAAGTGAGCAATACACCCGTTTCAATCAAGAACACAACCAATTGAGCGAATTGTTAACCACATTAGACGACCAATTAACGCAGTTGGAGCGCAATCTACAAGAAGCACAAATAACTGCTGATAAAGAAACACTACAAGAAGAAATACGTTTAAAAAAGATATTTTTACGTGACACAGACACGCGTTTAAGCGCACTTAAATTTGAATGGACGTATCAAAAACGCCATCTCATTAATGATATTTTATATGCGGCAAGCTTAATTTTTAGTTTCACGGTGGTGTGCTGCGCTTTTGTGCCTCCTATGCTATTAGCCTCCGTAGCCACACCTTTACTTTTAGGCATCATTGGCTGTGTGGGCGCAAGTTTATGTTTTTTGTTTAGCTTAAATTATGTGGTAGTAAAAGGCAGTATCGACATTCGTAAAATCCAAGCTTTAAAAAAAGATACGCACAATAACAAAGATCGTGCTGAAAGTATGCTTGGCTTTCTAGAAGATACGCAACTTCTAGAGGATACGCAAAATGAAGATGCTGACGCACAATTAAGTCAAGAAATTTTTGAGCAAAAACAAAAACAACATGAACAACAATTGAGCTACCAAACACGCCTTATTCGCTATAAGCAGGCAGACTTAGTGCGACTCGTTATTTTTGAAACCGTGGTGCCCGCTGTGGTGTTAAGCGTGCTGTTATTTGCGCCCATTAGCCCCGGTTTAGGCATACTTGTGGTTGGTCTTGGTTTGGTAGCCATGTTAATGTCTAAAAAACTTTGGCAAAAATTTGAGCCCAAACCCATCGCAAGACCTGCGCTTGCAGATGGCTTTTTTCAACCCAAAACATCAGATTCAACCCTTGACCGACCTATATCAGGTATTGAGCAAACGGCTTAAGGTCATGTATAATTAGCTATTTTGTTGCCTAAAATTTGACCCATGGATTTGAATAGCTGTTTTGATGTGATTGTCATTGGAGGCGGGCATGCCGGTACCGAAGCCGCCCTTGCGGCGGCACGCTTAGGCGCGCACACGCTTTTATTGACCCATAACCTTGATTTATTGGGTCAAATGTCTTGTAACCCGGCCATTGGTGGCATTGGTAAGGGTCATTTGGTTAAAGAAATTGATGCGCTTGATGGAGTGATGGCCAAAGCCGCTGACAAAGCGGGGATTCAATTTCGCTGTTTAAATGCCTCTAAAGGGCCTGCCGTTCGGGCAACCCGCGCGCAAACCGACCGCGTGTTGTATCGGCAAGCCATTCAATATTATCTACAAACACAACCAAACTTAACGCTTTTTCAGCAAGCTGTGGATGATCTTATCATTGAAGGCGATAATGTGACCGCGGTAGTCACCCAGATGGGCTTAAAACTGCGCGCGCGCGCAGTGGTGTTAACAGTTGGTACTTTTCTGGGCGGTAAAATTCACATAGGGCCCACCCAGTTAGCCGGCGGGCGCGCCGGTGACCCACCAGCCATTCGCTTAGCCGAGCGCTTACGAACACTTAACTTGCCCGTGGGGCGCTTAAAAACCGGTACACCCCCAAGAATTGATAGCCGCTCCCTGGATTTCACGCAAATGCTCCCTCAACCTGGTGATACACCATGCCCCGTATTTTCTTATCTGGGCCACACCACCGACCACCCTAAACAGGTGAATTGCTTTATTACGCATACAACCGCTAAAACACAAGCAATTATCACTGAAAATTTACATCAATCGGCCATGTATTCAGGCTCGATTGAAGGAGTTGGGCCTCGTTACTGCCCCTCCATTGAAGATAAAATGGTGCGCTTTGCCGATAAAGCGTCGCATCAAATTTTCGTCGAGCCTGAGGGCTTAACCACCTATGAAATGTATCCTAATGGCATATCAACCAGCCTGCCATTTGACGTTCAAGTGCAATTTGTACGCAGCATCAAAGGCTTCGAGCAAGCACATATTACACGTGCAGGTTATGCCATTGAATATGATTATTTTGACCCGCGTGGCTTAAATGCCTTTTTACAAACCAAACCCCTGCCGAATCTTTTTTTTGCCGGGCAAATTAATGGCACCACCGGTTATGAGGAAGCCGCGGCTCAAGGCTTAATTGCTGGGTTAAACGCCGCGCGTTTGGTACAAAATAAAACGTTATGGAGCCCGAAGCGTAATGAAGCTTACATCGGTGTTTTGATTGATGATTTGATTACCAATGGCACCCAAGAGCCTTATCGCATGTTTACCTCGCGGGCGGAATACCGTTTATTACTGCGTGAAGATAATGCTGATTTACGCTTAACACGCCAAGGCTTTGAACTCGGCGTGGTTGGTGAGACGCGTTGGCAGGCTTTTTTACACAAGGAACATGCGCTTAATACCGCGCAACAAGTTTTGAAGCAAACCTGGGTGCGCATCGGCGATAACCCCGCTCTTGCCCAACATCTTAGCACCCCGCTGCAACAAGACTGTTTAGCGCATGAGCTTTTAAAGCGCCCCGAAATGAATTACCACGCCCTACAACAATTAGGCCACTTAAATTTACCAAAGCTTGATAAGGCAGTTGCTGAGCAAGTTGAAATTCAAGCCAAATATGCCGGCTATATTGAGCGTCAACAGCAAGATATTATGCGCTTACAAAAACATGAAGCCACCCATATTCCGCTTGATTTTAACTATGAAGGTATCTCAGGCTTATCGAGCGAAATCAAACAAAAATTAAGCCATATCAAACCACAAACATTAGGACAAGCAGCACGTATCTCTGGTGTGACGCCCGCGGCACTATCCCTTTTACTGGTGTATCTCAAAAAAGCACGTGCCAGCGCATGATGGCACTTGAAACACTAGAGCAGGGTTTAGCGCAATTGGGTTTATTTCTTGACCCAAAACCTTTTATGCATTACTTAGCGCTTTTAGAAAAATGGAACAAAGCTTATAACCTCACAGCCATTCGTCACTTAGATGACATGGTGGTGTTACATGTGCTTGATAGTTTGGCGATTTTAGCGTGGGTTTGTGGCACATCTTTGCTTGATGTTGGCAGTGGTGCGGGGTTGCCTGGCCTGCCCATTGCGCTAGCGCGCCCTGAAATAGCGGTGACGCTACTCGATGGCAATGGTAAGAAATGTCGTTTTTTGCAAGAAGTGAAACGGCAATTAAAGCTGCCAAATCTCAACATCGTTCACACTCGCATGGAGCACTTTAAGCCGGTTAAGCTTTATGATTGCATCACCAGTCGCGCCTTTAGTCATATAGAGCCTATGATGCGACTCACGCGCACTGTACTGGCACCAAATGGAGCGTGGCTGGCAATGAAAGGCGTGCCCCCACGTGAAGAATTAGCCAATATCGCGCCAGAACACTATAAGCTCCATACTTATCAAGTGCCTTTTTTAGATGGCCAACGTTGTTGTGTGGTCATGGATAACCATTAAGGAATCGTTATGGCAAAAGTCATTGCTGTTACCAATCAAAAAGGTGGGGTTGGTAAAACCACCACTTCCATTAATCTTAGTGCTTCACTTAGCATGCAAGAGACGCGCGTTTTGTTGATTGATTTAGACCCACAAGGCAACGCGACCACCGGGCTTGGGGTCGATAAACACACACTTGTCCATACCTGTAATGACGTGTTACTGGGTGATTGCTTGAGCACTCACGCATGTTTAACTTTACCTTGCGGCATCGACTTACTGCCTGCTAACAGTGATTTAACTGTGGCTGAAGTAAGCCTTATGCAGCATAACGCCCGTGAAACGCTGCTATCTAATGCCTTGATACCTCTACAAGCGTTATATGATTTTATTTTGATTGACTGCCCACCGGCTTTAAACGCTCTAACCATCAATGCCTTAGCCGCCGCCGACTCAGTGCTAATTCCCCTGCAATGTGAATATTTTGCGCTTGAAGGCTTGGCAGCACTTTTATCCACTATTGAACAAATTCAAACCTCAGTGAACGATAAACTTGCGATTGAAGGCGTGCTGCGCACCATGTTTGATGCGCGTAGTCGCCTGTGTATGGATGTTTCTAAACAACTGCTTGAGCATTTTAAAGAGCTTGTGTATCGCACCGTCATACCCCGTAATGTGCGTTTAGCCGAAGCGCCCAGTCATGGCCTGCCGGCTAAAGATTATGATAAGAATTCACCAGGTGCGGCCGCTTATATGGTACTGGCTGCTGAAGTATTGCAACGACAAGCTCTATCTACCTACTAAGGAACTTATCATGGCCATTAAACGAACTGGACTTGGACGAAATTTATCAGCGCTTCTAAGCGCTACTGCCACCCACAGGCCATTAACGCCGCCAACTGAACATGGGTTACCACTTGATAAGTTACAGCCTGGTAAATATCAACCGCGCACCATCATGAATGATGAGTCTTTGCAAGAACTTGCGGCCTCAATTAAGCATCAAGGCGTGCTACAACCCATTGTGGTGCGCAAGCTTGAACATGAGCGCTACGAAATTTTAGCCGGTGAAAGACGCTGGCGCGCCGCGCGTTTAGCAGGCTTAACCCAGGTTCCCGTACTTGTGCGTGAAGTGGACGATGAAACAGCCATGGCCATCGGCTTGGTAGAAAATTTACAGCGCGAAGAATTAAATGCGCTCGACCAAGCACATGCTATGGCGCGCTTAGTCGATGAATTTAATTTAACGCATCAGCAAATTGCCGAGCTTTTGGGCAAGTCGCGCGCCACCATCAGCAACCATTTACGGCTTATTAGTTTGGTACCTTTTGTCAAACAATTGATTGAACACGGTGATTTGGATATGGGACATGCTCGCGCTTTACTTGGCTTAGCCCAGGATAGGCAAGCCCAAACCGCCGAGCTGGTGTTGGCTAAAAATTTAAGTGTGCGTGAAACAGAACAGTTAGTGGAGCGCTTAAAAAAGCCATCTGTCTCCCCAAAAACTAAAACCCCAACACCAACCCCTGATTACATTCATGATTTGGCGCATTTTTTACAAACTAAAATTGAATTTAAACAAAACAAAGCTGGCAAAGGGTTCATTACCATCCATTATGACTCGCCCGATAATTTGGACTCGGTGATACAACAAATTCTCAAACAACCCCATAAAGCGCCTGCCTAACTCAGGCGCTTTAAGTTAGCTATAACCAATAGACAAAAACGAACAAAAACAACCATACCACATCCACAAAATGCCAATACCAAGCAACCGCCTCAAAAGCAAAATGGCGTTGCGGGGTAAAATGCCCCTTGTAACAACGCCATAAAATTACCATCAACATGATAGTCCCGATGGTAACATGCAAACCGTGAAAGCCTGTCAGCATAAAAAAAGTGGTGCCGTAAATGCCCGCATCAAGCGTTAATTGATATTCAGTATAAGCTTCATGATATTCATAGGCTTGTAGGGATAAAAACAACACACCCAAAGCAATGGTCAAGGCCATGGCAACTAATAATTGAGGACGTTTAAAATATTTAAGTGCCCAGTGCGCCCAGGTAATGGTAACGCCTGAGGTTAACAAAATAAGCGTATTGATGGCTGCAAGCCCCCACGCCCCCATGGCTTTATCAGCTCCCATAAATACTTGATTATTTGGGTTGACTAAAAGCGGCCAATTTGCTTTAAAATCAGACCACAGGGTGAAGTGAGTCATGGGATGCATCTCACCCCCTAGAATGGGTATGGACCAAAATCGACAGAAAAAAAGTGCGCCAAAAAAAGCACCAAAGAAACAGACCTCAGAAAAAATAAACCAACACATGCCCCAGCGAAATGATTTATCAACCTGCAAATCATATAAGCCTTTTTGATTTTCATAAATGACCTGACCAAACCAACCAGTCATCATAGCCAAAATGATGAATAAACCGGCAACAAAGATATAAGGGCCATACCAATCATGATGCAGCCACGATGCCGCACCAACTAACATGGTGGTTAATCCCGTTGAACCAACCAAAGGCCAGTGGCTTGGTTGTGGAATATAATAGGTGCCATGCGCTCCCATGGTGATACATTCTCCTCATTAATTAAATGAATGCCGGTTATTCAAACACGGCCGGTTACATCAAACAACGTATACGACAAGGTAATGGTTTTTATATCGCTTGGTAAATCAAGGTCTAAATGAAATAACAATGGCATGTCCATCGCCTCATGGCCATTTAAAGTTTGCTGGGTAAAACAAAAGCATTCTGTCTTTTTTAAATATTTCGCAGCAATAGCAGGTGTGACACTTGGAATGGCTTGCACGGTCATCGCATTGGCTGTTTTGTTTTCTGCATAGAAGGATAGCTTGGCGATTTCACCTGGATGCACGCTAATTTTTGTGGTATTTGGATGAAACTCCCAGGGAATAGAGCTATTATTCGTAGCGATAAATTGCACCTGCACATTTCTATCTTTGGCAACATTTACCTCTTCATATGCCACCGCTTGGTTGGATGTTTTACCATTAATACCAAGCGTTTGACACAAGCTATTGTAAATAGGCACCAACGCAAAACCAAACGCAAACATGCCTAGAACAATACCTGTAAGAATAACCAATAACTTTCGATGACGATAACCCACACCCATCTACCTTCTTAATGCAACTGCGGTGGCACAGTAAAGCTATGATACGGTGGCGGTGAGGATAGTGTCCATTCCAAGCCGTTAGCGCCCTCCCAAACTTGCCCCGATACTTTTTGGCCACGCCCTCTTGCTGTCATCACAACGTTATACAAAAACAGCAGTTGGGAAAAACCAAAGATAAAAGCACCTATGGTTGAAATCATATTAAAATTGGTAAACTGCAACGCATAATCAGGAATACGCCTTGGCATGCCAGCCAAACCTAAAAAATGCATGGGGAAAAAAGCAATGTTAACCGAGATAACCGATAACCAAAAATGCCACTGACCCAATGTTTCGTTGTACATGCGCCCAGTCCATTTGGGTAACCAATAATAAGTGGCGGCTAATAGCGAAAAAATAACGCCTGGCACCAGCACATAATGAAAGTGACCCACCACAAAATAAGTATCTTGATATTGGTAATCAGCCGGAACTAATGCCAACATCAGACCTGTAAAGCCGCCAATGGTAAATAAAAATACAAAAGCAACGGCAAACAGCATGGGTGTTTCAAAGGTCATCGCCCCTTTATACATGGTACTTACCCAGTTAAATACTTTAATCCCTGTGGGCACGGAGATAAGCATGGTGGTATACATGAAAAAGAGTTCAGCACCCAATACCACGCCTGTGGTGAACATATGATGAACCCACACAATAAAAGATAACAAAGCAATGCTTACTACGGCATATACCATAAAATGATACCCAAATAATGGCTTGCGACTAAACACAGGAATGACCTCAGAAATCACCCCAAAAGCTGGCAGCACCAAGACATAAACTTCTGGATGACCAAAAAACCAAAAAATATGTTGAAACAAGACCGGATCACCACCACCAGCGGCCTCAAAAAAGCTGGTACCAAAATGCCTATCAGCCAACATCATGGTCACCGCACCAGCTAACACTGGCATAATAGCAATTAATAGAAAAGCGGTGATAAGCCATGTCCATACAAACATCGGCATTTTCATTAAAGTCATGCCAGGGGCGCGCATATTAAGAATGGTGGCAATGATGTTAATAGACCCCATAATGGATGACACACCCATCATATGAATGGCAAAAATCATGAAATCAGTACTAGGTGGCGCGAACTTTGTGGATAATGGCGCATACATTGTCCAGCCGAAATTAGGCCCGCCACCGGCATGAAATAAAGTTGAACCTAAAAGCGTAAACGCAAAAGGCAGCAGCCAAAAACTCCAGTTATTTAAGCGTGGCAAGGCCATATCTGGCGCGCCTATCATAAGCGGAATCTGCCAATTGGCCATGCCTGTGAATGCCGGCATCACCACTCCAAAGAGCATGATAATACCGTGTAAGGTGGTCATTTGATTAAAAAAGTTAGGATCGACAAAACGCAAACCTGGCTGAAATAGCTCGGCACGAATAATAAGCGCCATGCCACCGGCAATAAAAAAGCTTACAAGCGATAACCATAAATAAAGCGTACCAATGTCTTTATGATTGGTGGTAAATAACCAACGCTTAATAAACCCTAATAAACCCCTGCCTTGTTCAGGGCCATGTTCGTCATGATCAACCGGAAAAGATGTGGACACACGATTCATCGAAAACCTCCAGCTTGCGCTTTTTTCTTAATAATTTTAGGTGCTTGCTGATAACGCAGGCGCTCTTTAGCCACATCATCTGGCTGCACAACATCACCTGTATTATTTTCCCAAGCATTACGCTCATAGGTGACCACCGCGGCAATTTCTTCATCGTTTAATTGCTCGTGATAGGCTTGCATGGCTGTGCCGGGTACACCATTTAGAATCAGTTGTACATGACGCGAAATAGGCCGACCTATGGCAATGGAGCTGCCTCTTAATGCCGGATAAAGCGGTGGGATACCACGGCCGTCCGCTTGATGACAAGCCAGACACATGCGCTCATAGGTTTTTTTACCCTTGACCAACAAGGCTTTTTTAGTCAGGGATGGTGTCACAGGTTTAGACACCGGTGTTGTGCTGGCATAGCGATTTTGTACTTTAGGTTGGGCTTCGACCCATTGTTTAAATTGCGCCTGACTCACAGCTTTTACCACAATCGGCATATAGGCATGGTTGATACCACAAAGCTCCGTACATTGTCCACGATAAGTACCAGGCTTAGTAATGGTGGCCCAAGCTTCGTAGATAAATCCAGGCATGGCATCACGTTTGATGCCTAACTCAGGTACCCACCAGGAGTGAATGACATCGGTTGAGGTGACAATAAAGCGAATTTTTTGATTAACTGGCAATACTAAAGGTTTATCAACTTCTAATAAATACCATGGATTTTTTTGCTGCTCATTTTGCACTTGGCTGTAAGGCGTTGCAAGGTTACTAAAAAAACTGATGCCTTGATCAAGATATTGGTACTGCCATTTCCACTGGGACCCAACAACTTTGATGGTGATATCGGAATCTTGGGTATTGTCCATGCGCATCAACACTTTGGTCGCTGGAATAGCCAAGCCGACTAAAATGATAAACGGAATGATAGACCAAATAATTTCTAAACGCGTGTTATGGTAAAATTCTGCGGCCACAAACCCTTTTGATTTACGATGATATATCAAGGAGTAAATCATCACACCAAAAACAATCAAACCAATGCCCGCGCATACCAGCATAGCAATCATATGTAAGTGATACATATCTTGACTAATGGGTGTCACCCCTTGATACATGTTCAACTGCCATGTATCAACACGGGCTTGAGCGCTTAAAGCCCATATCATGCTCAAACCCAATAGCAGCACATGACTTATTCGCAACCGATATACCATCCTATGTCCTCTTTTAGCTTTAAACTTTAACAATTGTGTGGAAGATAAATAATTTTCATCACCATACGTTTGGGTAAACATGCCTTAGTTGAGCTTTTACCATAACGAATAATTTCCAGCAGTTTTTGATTGAGACACCATGTATTTTATGGCCTCGATAATATCACCTGTAGGGCAATGCGCACACCCACCATTTTTAGGATGTGCAGGACCATCTATGGTGCGCTTAATTAAGACATCGATATTATCCGCAATCAATGGCGCCCACGCCGCTTTGTCACCTAGTTTGGGTGCATTGTTAAGCCCCTTATCATGGCAAGAAGCGCAGTGTTTGGCGTAAACAGCTTGACCATTGGCCACCAACGGCTTATGAGGTTCACGCTTAATATCACGCCATTTAGTATGCGACAGTGAATGATTTAAAATATAATCGGTGGCGGCGATGATATCATTTTCAGAACATGTCACACACGCGCCTTTAACCGGCATGCTGTTATAACCACGAATGGCATTGACATATAGGTTTGTTAGGCCTTGAGCTTTTAAGCGGCGATACCAATTATCACCATCACCAATCATCGGCGCACCTAATTTACCTTCTTGGTGACATTCAATACAAGCACTGATATAGACTTGTTTGCCCCGTGCTAGTGACGGCTTAGCATTACTGCCCGGCAAACCTAGGCGTTCTTCACTGACCACCGTTTTAAGATAAATGGCAATGGCCATTTTATCTTCATTGCTTAAATAATTTAAACTATTGTGATTAACTTCTGCCATAGGGCCTGTCACAGGACCGGCATCATTAATTAATTCATTTTTGGCAAACACATCGGCCACTTCTTGATGCGTTGCACTTTCTAAACCATATTTGGTGATATTAGGCGCCCAAAAACCATCGACAAAATTACCAGTTAAGTAGTAGCGATCTTTGGGAGCGCCAAAAAGGTTAAGCGGTGTGTGGCACATGCTGCAGTGACCAAGCGTATCCACAATGTATTTGCCACGATTCCACTCGGGTGAGCGGTCTTTTTCATAAGCTACTTCATTTTCCTCAGGGAAAAAGAACAACACATTCCATCCCCAAAGTGTGAATCGCGCGCCTGGTATATTAAATGGAAAAGGCAGTGATTTATTTTGTGCCTCAATGGCTGGAATGCTCATAAAATAAGCATAAAGTGCTTTGGCATCCTCATCGGTTATCTTGGAGAAATAAATATAAGGAAATACCGGAAAATAATTACGCCCCGCCGGGTCACGCCCTTCTTTTAAAGCACGAATAAAATCTTGTTCTGTCCAGTTACCAATGCCTGTTTTTTTATCCGGCGTGATATTCGGGCTATAAAATGTACCAAATGGCGTGGTAATCGATAAGCCACCAGCATAGACGCCTTTACCACCATCCATATTGCTGTGACAGGCGATACAATCGCCCATTTTAGCCAGATATTCGCCACGCTTCACCAATTCCGGATTTATGCCTTTGGCAGGCTTTACAGGCGGGTAAAGTGGATAAATGCCTTTCACATCGGTTTTAGCATAATCAGGTTCTGCCTGATTAGAAGACTTAGATGTATCATGGCGGTCTGACTCACTTGGCAGGGATTGGCGTTTAATTTCTTTTTCATAGGCGTAGGCCATAAAAGTTACATGCGAAAGCGCCAGCATTATACTAATTAATAATACATGGTGTTTAAAAAAAGAGCGCACGCTCCCTCCTTCTGATTAAGCCGCTGACAATGGCGTGTTTAATGGTTTGGGTAATCAGGCATTTTATACTTCTCATGCTCAAAGTTGCAATCATGAAAAGCATTATAAACTTAAATGGGTGAACGTATTTTATATAATGAATGATAGAACTATCGTAATAAGGATGTGAGCTTTATAAAGGAAGGGCCAATCGGTGTGTCGCCAATTGACCCAGTGGAATGACACATAGCAAGTCCAACCTCGCAATCGCGATTATTACATACCATTCGCTTAATCGTCAACTTTTCCGTGCTTTTTTTAAGCAGTTATAGCAGTTTGTACAAAATCTTGGCAAAGCATGGCTAAACAGGTTATGATGGCCAACTTGGGTATGTATGCGATATAAATCATGTTTTTTGGTCAAACAATCAACGATACAAGACAGCTATTTTATACAAGTTGGCATAAACACTTAAAGCAACATCCGCTTAGTGCTTTAGAGAAAAATATTGTTGAGGTAATTAGGCTCCATCCTGAATTTCAACCATTATTTGATACCACGAATCAAGATACTACCGCCTATACGCCTGACTCTAAAGACAATCCTTTTTTACATTTAGGACTTCATTTGGCCATTCGTGAACAAGTAGCTACCGATAGGCCTCAGGGCATTAAAGCCATCTATGGTGCATTAGTACGCACGCATGATGCTTTGGCAACAGAACACTTAATGATGCAATGTTTGGCGCAGATGTTATGGCAAGCTCAACAAGCCAATATGCCGCCCGATGAGCAGACTTATCTTAGCCTATTACGTGCACTACTTTAAGCGCTTACCACCTGACTGTCTTTTTATTGATGAGTATGTTATCAATAAGGAGTTTTAATTCACCGCATTTTTTCATCAGGAAACTGTATGACTTCGCCAAAAAAAACAACCCACTTTGGTTTTAAATCTGTTTTATGGGATGAAAAAGAACAACAAGTCGGCGCGGTATTTGATTCTGTCGCGCGCAACTACGATCGCATGAACAATTTGATGTCGGGTGGCATTCATCATGTGTGGAAATATTTAACCGCCCAATTAAGCCTGATTCGCCCAGGGCAAGTTGTGTTAGATTTAGCCGGTGGTAGTGGTGATTTAACTCGCTTGCTAAGCCGCAAAGTTGGCAGCAAAGGTCAGGTGATTTTAGCTGATATCAATAACAGCATGTTGCAAGTGGGTCGTAATCGTTTAACCAATGCCGGTTTTTCGCAGAATGTCAGGTATGTACAAGCTAACGCGCAAACACTGCCGTTTGCCTCTAATAGTATGGATTGTATTACCATTGGGTTTGGTCTGCGCAACGTTACCGATAAAGCCCAAGCATTGGCCTCGATGTTTCGGGTGTGTAAGCCTGGTGGCAAAATCATGGTGCTTGAATTTTCTAAACCACAGTCTCACGCACTACAAGCCATTTATGATTGGTATTCTTTCAATATTTTGCCTAAATTAGGTGCCTATTTTGCCGAAGATGCGGCAAGCTATGCCTATTTAGCCGAATCAATCCGCATGCATCCTGACCAAGAAACGTTAAAGACGATGATAGAACACGCAGGCTTTGAATCTTGTCGCTATCATAATTTAACCCATGGCATTGTGGCATTGCATATTGCTTATAAATATTAAGATGAATTTTATGATTAAAAAATTTTCACTACATACGCTTGAACGGGCTATTAATCGTGCTTTGGCCCTTGATGAGGCCAGTTCGGCAAACCTTGCTAAGCTTGATGGTAAAGCACTTAAAATTATCATCCTACCACTTAAAGCCGCGTTCTATTTGTCTTTCACCCAGGGGCAAATGCAGGTGCAAGCCCAAGCACCCGATGTGGTCCATACCACCATCGAAAGCTCGCCTCTGGGCTTGATAAAATTAAGTTTTTTACCAGCTTCACGCACACGCTCTTTGTTCAACAACACCATCACCATCTCAGGTGATGTGCTTTTAGGTGAGCAAGTCAAACGCTTATTTGATGAGCTTGATATTGATTGGGAAAGCCATTTGGCCTATTTCACTGGCGATATTGCCGCCTATCATTTAGGCAATTTGGTCCGCAAAGGGCAATCCTTTCGAAAACAAGTAAGCCATACACTACAACAAACCATCACTGAATATGTGCAAGAAGAAGTGTTACTTACACCCCCTCGCGAAGCTGTAGAAGATTTTTTTAGTGACATTGCCGCCCTGCAAAATGATGTGGCCAGGCTAGAGGCTCATTTTAAGCGGATAACCTCTTTATGATACAAGCATTTCATCAGTTGATACGCCTTATCTACATTAATATTGTGCTGGCACGCCATGGCCTTGACCAACTTATTGTGTCATTGCATTTATTCGCGCCTTTTAGATTCATTGTTTATTTTAATCCCTGGTATTGGCGCAAACGACCCGATTTTAATCGCGGTGTGGCGCTAAGACGTTCATTAGAAGAGCTTGGCCCTATCTTTGTCAAACTTGGCCAGGCTTTGTCAACACGCCCAGATATTCTACCTGCTGATATCGCCATTGAGCTTTGTAAATTGCAAGATAAAGTGCCAGCATTTACCAGCAAACAAGCACTCCACACCATTGAAAAAGCTTTTGGTTTATCCGCTTATGAGCTTTTTGCTGAATTTGACCCCATCCCCCTGGCCTGCGCTTCTATGGCGCAAGTCCATGCCGCTACGCTTAAAACCGGTGAAAAAGTCGTGGTGAAAATACTGCGTCCCAATATGCGCCCTATTATCGAGCAAGATTTGAGCATCATGCGCACCTTAGCGCGCTTGGTTGATACTTATTGGCCAGAAGCCCGGCGTTTTAAACCACAAGAGATGATTCGTGAATTTGAACATAATTTGCGTGATGAAATGGATTTGCAACGCGAAGCGGCGAACGCCACTCAACTTCGACGTAATTTTAAACAGTCAGCGTTGCTATATGTGCCTGAAATTTTTTGGGATTATACGCGTGAAAATGTTCTGGTTATGGAGCGTATCTATGGCATCCCTATCGGCGACCGGGCAAAGCTTGAAGCTCACCATATTAACATTAAAAAATTAGCCGAGCGTGGTGTTGAAATTTTTTTCACCCAAGTGTTTCGTGATTGCTTTTTTCATGCCGACATGCATCCTGGCAATATTTTTGTATCAACCGAACACCCTGATGAGCCTCAGTATATTTGCGTTGATTTTGGTATTATTGGCACATTAAGTAACAATGATAAACGCTATATCGCTGAAAATTTATATGCTTTTTTTAGCCGCGATTACCGCCGTGTTGCCGAGCTTCATGTGGAATCGGGTTGGATACCAGTTCACACGCGTATAGAAGAATTTGAGAGCGCTATTCGCACCGTGTGTGAACCAATTTTTGATAAACCACTTAAAGATATTTCATTTGCTCAAGTGGTGTTGCGCTTATTACAAGTGGCGCGACGCTTTGAAATGGACATACAACCGCAGTTGATGTTGCTACAAAAAACTTTATTGGCCATTGAGGGTCTTGGGCGCCAACTTTATCCTGAATTGGATTTATGGCAAACCGCCAAACCTTTTCTTAAAAGATGGCTTAATGAACAAATGGGGCCGCGTGCCGTCGTCAAGCGCTTGAAAGAAAATCTACCCTTTATCACCGAGCAACTACCTTATATGCCACGCTTGATGTTTGAGGTACTGACTCTACAAAAAATGCAGCTAAGCCAACATACTCATTCCCACTTACCGCAAACCACACCCAAGCCCAAATCAACATGGTATGGTTTGGGCTTGGGTGTGCTGCTTAGTGTGGGGGTGTTAGATTTACTATACTTGTCAAATTTTTTAAATTTTGATAATTTCGTGTTAAAAACAAGCATAATTGCTGTTATGAGCGGCTTGGTTATGTGGTGTAGTTATCCAAAGAGGAGACCTTAAAATGGGGTTAACTGGCACAAGTCCTTTGTCATTATTATTAATTTTATTGATCATCATCGCCTTGTTTGGCACTCAAAAACTTAAAACATTAGGGCGTGATTTGGGTGAGGCACTCAAGCATTTTAAGCGTGCACTTAACGACAATCACGATGATATCCCTCCCTCTTCCAAGCCATGAGCTATGCTGAAATGTTGGTCATCATCTTAGTGACACTCGTGGTATTTGGGCCGCAAAAGTTACCCATGCTAGCCCAACATCTACACCAGTTAAGGCAGCAATATCGCGCCTTAACTCAGCATCTAGCCCAACTTTGGCAGCAACAATTAAACGAACAGGCCTTACAAGAGCGCACACGCCAAGCACGCCTTGCCGACGAGCAATACGCTAACGCTCAAAACGCGCCACCGGATGATGACAATAAGGCACACTAGCATGCTTGGTATAATAGCCTTGATGATACCTTTCAGCCGGCCAAAATATCTGCATATCTAATAGCTTTGTGGCGACATCAAAGCCTTTATGCTTTAACTGATTGATTAAATCTTGTGCAATCATACGTTGTGCGTCATCAAAACAGAAAATAGCACTTTGATATTGTGAACCAATATCAGGCCCCTGACCTGCTGCTTGCGTTGGGTCGTGAATTTCAAAAAATCGCTTAATAATTGCTTGATAATTGGTTTGTTGCGTATCAAATACCACGCGTACTGCTTCATAATGGCCGGTTTGACCAGAACATATCTGCTCATAAGTTGGTTGTACCACCCTGCCGCCGATATAACCTGATTCGGCTTTGACCACACCGGCAAAGTTAGCAAAAAAATGCTCAACACCCCAAAAGCACCCTCCTGCAACGATGGCTTCTTGGGTATCGGTAACCGTTGGACTGTATAAGACATCCAGCGCGGCTTGATTGACACAATGGCGTTGATTGTTAGCGGTAAAATGCTCACCTGTAAATACGTGACCCAAATGACTTAGACAGCGGCTACACAGTATTTCGGTACGCACTCCATCGGTATCTGGCTGTTTATTGATGCTCCCGGATAATTCATCATCAAAACTTGGCCACCCGCATCCTGAATGAAAATAATGTGCTGCGCGAAACAACACCAAACCACAACGACGACAAGCATAGCTAAGTGTTTGAGCCGGCGGTTCATGAGCATCAAAATTGGGATACTCTGTGCCTTTATCAAACATAATTCGCTGAACCTCAGGTGTTAAACTCGCTTTTTTATCAAGATACTTCATGGCAGCTCCTAACTCCATCCATTAATCATTGCGTCGCTGGCAAATTTTATCGGCCATATAACCAATAGCACCGGCATAATAAATCGAATTGTTATAACGTAAAATCATTTTGTAATTTGGATAGGCTAAAAAAACTGGTCCGCCAAAAGGCTTGATGATACTTGCTTTTAAATGCGGAAACGGCAACGGTTCACCATGAGTGGTTCTAACGCCAAGCTTGGTCCACTCACTGACAAGTTTGGTCGTTTTTTTACCTTCAAGTGCCTCATTAAAATTCGTCGGAAGTGTCACATAAATTGCCCAAGGTTCATGATATTGCCAACCATTTTGTTTCATGTAATTGGCGATTGAGGCAAACACATCAGGCTTGCTTGCCCAAATGTCTTTACGGCCATCGCCATCATAGTCAACGGCAAATTTTACCCAGCTAGACGGCAAGAATTGGGGCTGACCTGAAGCACCGGCCCATTCTCCTTTAAACTTATCTAACGATACATGACCGTCATTAACAATTTTTAGCGCGATAAAAAGTTGCTTACGAAAAAATTCCGGACGCTTTGAATCATAGGCAAGCGTTGCCAGTGACTTGATCACCGGAAAATTACCCATATAGCTCCCATAACTAGATTCCATGCCCCAAAAAGACACAATAAAACAGGGGTCTACGCCATATTCATGACCAATACGCTCAAGTAAGCCTTGATACTTTTTATAATATTTACGCCCTAATGTAATACGATAATTGTCAGCGCGTGTTTTTAGATAACGGCTGTAGGTCAAACGATGCTCGGGTTGTGAGCGCGCCAAATTCTTCACCCGCCGACTAGGCTCACCAATCTCAGCAAAAATTCGGTCAAAAAGAGCCGCTGAAATGCCCTGCGCTAATGCCTCTTGGCGCACATCGGCAACCCAGCTCTGCCAAGCATTGCCTGCCCAACTCACCGAATGCAGCAACATCAAGCCGACCACCACACTTAACCATCTTTGTATACACCGCATGCTATCTCCTTTGTATCCATTGATTTAGCTTAGATGGTTAACAAAGCAAATAACGTGCCACATTAAAGTTTTATTTTATTTATAATCAATCACGTGAACGAACGCTATCCTGAGGCTCGTTTTCCTGAAGCAACCATCATGGTTAATCTGGTTATCGAAAACACCAGTCGTGAAACACAATCTTTTAAGCATGCCTGCCTAAGTGTGCCTTGTGCTAATCGAGCCATGGTGATAAGCCCTTTGACGATAGAAGTCAGTTATCTTGATGCGTTGGCTGATTTAAATCAAACAACACAAACTTTTAGAGGCATTGATGCGGTTGTACTGTGGCATGAACTTATGCATATCCTTGAAGGTGAAACGTATATGGATGTGACCTTCAAAGCTTTAGAGGTTGATGATTTACGCATCTTTATACAACGATTACAACAAGAAATCATGCAACGCCCTAAACGCGCTACAGCTGCTATTCCATGTTTGACTGTGCCGCCCTTCCATCAAAGTATTGATTTAGATAACAAGGCCGCGCGGTTAAATCAACAAGCTTTAGATGACTTATTGCCTAACATTGCTTGGGATTGCTTAACAGGTCTTGTAGCACGTGCTGAACTTATTTTAAATCAACGCCTAACTTTGCCTAATGCCCATGCACGGTTATTTGCACAAGCAAAGCAAATACCTCATCATGAGCTTACACATCAACCTGTATACTCTGAGCCTTAATCAACGTTAGCAACGCAGGCCAAACGTTATTTAAAATCTGAGTTTGGGCTTTGGCATTTGGATGCAGGCCATCGGTTTGCATTAAATCGGTGTGACCGGCGACTTTATCTAAAAACATGGGAACCAATGCCACTTTATATTGCGCGGCCAGGGTTTGGTAGATTTGATTAAATTGTGTTAAATAATGCGCTCCGTAATTAGGGGGTAGGAGCGTTGCTAATAATAATACACGGGCGTTTTTTTGCTGTGCGACTAAAATCATGCGCTCTAAATTTTTTTGCATATTCATAAGTGGCAAGCCACGCAAGCCATCATTAGCGCCTAATTCGATGATAATAATATCAGGGTGCACCGATTTTAAGCTAACGAGCAATTGATTGATGCCATTGCTGGTGGTCGCCCCACTCACACTGGCATTCACCACCTGATAAGGCAAACGTTGGTTCACTAAGCGCTTTTGTAATAATGCCACCCAGCCCAAATCGGTGTGCATCAAGCCATACGCGGCACTTAAACTATCGCCTATAATTAAGATGGTTTTGGCATAACTTGGCATCATCAGCACACTTAATAAAATTATTACAAGGAGTTTATGGCCCATGGCAGTTGCATCCGCATTCATAAAATTGGTTGATATTGAGTATAGCATTACGATTGCCGAGCAACGTGTTTGCCTTTTAAACAAAATTCAATTGAGCATCCCGGCCGGCAGCACCATTGCCATTACCGGCGCCTCAGGGTCGGGCAAAACAAGTCTATTAACCATAATGGCGGGCCTAATGCCGCCCACCTCAGGCACAATCTGGCATAACCAAACCAATTTAAATCAGCTGACCGAAGATGAGCGCGCATTGTGGCGTGCTAAAAATATTGGCTTTGTGTTTCAATTTTTTCATCTTTTACCCAACCTAACCGCGCTTGAAAATGTCATGCTACCACTTGAAATTCAATACCATCCTAAAGCCAAAATGCTGGCACAACATTGGCTGGCACAAGTAGGATTAAGCCATCGCACCACTCATTTACCAGCCAAGCTTTCTGGTGGCGAGCAACAGCGCGTGGCCATTGCCCGCGCGTTTGCTACCAACCCAGGTATTTTATTTGCGGATGAACCCACCGGTAATTTAGACAAAAAAACCGCCCAGGCCATCATTGACTTATTGTTTGACTTAAATGCCAAAGAACACACGACCTTGATCATGGTCACCCATGATCAACATTTGGCGCATCATTGTCAGCAAAGGTTTAAGCTTGAAGATGGGCAGCTATTATGTTGATGTGGCGCTTTATTCTTAAACATATATGGCGTGACAGGCACCAAACTAGTCTCATTTGGCTGGTTTTGGCATTGATAATAAGTGTTGCTGGCATCACCGCCATCCAACAGCTTTCAGGCCTTATCTCGGCATCGTTACATCAACAAACCCTTCATTTAAAGGGAGCTGACAGCATTTTAACAAGCAGCATACCCATTACACCGAATTGGCAAAAAAAAGCGCATCGCTTACAGCTATCACAAACCACAACGGTGCGTTTTTTAAGCATGATGACCCATGCATCCCATATGCAACTGGCTGATGTCAAAGCCATTGACAGCAACTATCCACTTTATGGCCACATTACCCTTGCCAATAACAGCGGTGATAAACCTTATCATCTCAACCATCAAGCGCCCCAAATAGGTCAGATATGGGCAAGTGAAGCATTGCTTAAAGCGCTGCACGCGCATGTAGGTGATACCCTTAGGCTGGGTGATGCCACGTTTAAGGTCGCCTATGTGCTGATAAATGAACCGCAACAAGGTGTACTTAACTTGCTGCCAGCGCCAGTTCTTATCATGAATCAGCAGGATGTTGCGCGCACCCATCTCATTCAACCAGGTAGCATTATTTATTACCAATGGTTACTCAAGGGCTCGATAAAGACGCGCCAAGCTTTGCAACAGAGTATCGCGGCAGAACTAACGCCCAGGCAAAGCTGGCGCACATCTCGCGATAAAGCCAGTATCGTTGAAGCCATGGTCAATAATAGCTTGGTCTACTTAAAAGCCGGTTTATTTTTAACGCTGTTATTAGCCGGTCTGGTCATTCATATGGCCATGACAGGTTACCTACAACAGCAAGCACTCAAAGTGGCATTGTTGCGCTCTTTTGGAGCCACACACTCATTTATTCTGCGTTTTTATATGGGCCACCTGGGTATGAGCGGGTTGGGTGCTATTTTAGCTGGTATTGTATTTGGCTATAGCTTGCAACCGGTATGGGTTTATGGCTTAAAGCGCGTTTTTGATTTTGATATTGCTGGGTTTATCTGGCAGCCTGCGGTGGTAAGCTTGCTGGCAGCGATGGGCATGTTGGTTATTTGCGCCATGCCGTATGTGTGGTCATTAAAACGCACCGATGCACGTGCGTTATTTTTTAAAACAGCTACTTCGAAGCCATCATTTCTCGCGCAAACGTTGGCGCTATGCTTTATCGCGCTACTTGCTTATGCCTATATGCAATCTTGGCCTTTGGTAGCAGGATTGATGTTAATGTGCGTTTTTTATACGGCGCTTGCCTGGGGCAGTTTAAACCTTATGCTATGGGTCATCAAGCACGTGTTTGCTTGGCTGCCGAGTTATTGGCAATTTGGTTTAACGCATATTAGAAGGCGGCTAAACATCAGTTTGCTTTATCTTATAAGCTTAGGTCTTTCGCTGACTTCTTTAATTTTTTTAATCATGCTACAACAAACCCTTTTGCAGCATTGGCACCATTATCTACCAAAGCAGGCGCCTAATTTTTTCGCACTCAACATTGAGCCTTTTCAAGTTCAGTCATTAACCCATTGGCTCGAGCGCCAACATGTTCAAAGCTCTTTTGCTTACCCAATTGTGCGCGGGCGTATTACGGCCATTAATGGGCAACCAGTAAGCCAAGCTTTGGGTGAAAAAGCGCGTCATATCTCCGCATTAAAACGCGAACTAAGCTTATCTTGGCGTGCCACACTGCCAGCTGATAATCTTATTACCGCTGGGCGCTGGCAGGTGCCTGGCACTAAGGCCTGGCTTTCTGTGGCCGAAAAACTAGCTCATAGTTTGCACGTGCATGTTGGGGATACTTTGAGTTTACGTATCGCCAATCAAACATTAACACTCCCAATTACCAGCATCCGCCAAGTTGATTGGCTTAATTTTCAACCAAATTTTTTCATTTTGCTAAAGCCTGGCGCGCTTGACGCCTTCCCGGCCACGTATCTTTTAAACTTTTATCTAAATCCACAACAGCATGC
This sequence comes from Legionella sp., assembly GCA_002863045.1. Lineage (GTDB taxonomy): Bacteria > Pseudomonadota > Gammaproteobacteria > Legionellales > Legionellaceae > Legionella_C. Next base: position 115,930 of record PKDH01000014.1, on the reverse strand, counting down.
CCTATTGGCACAACTTAAAAATAAGTTTCCTAATATCAGCATCATTAATATTGGCGCTATTCTAAGCACGACCGAACGCATGCTTCAACAGGCAAGCCAGGTATTGACGTTTATGGCATTGCTTAATCTAAGTTTAAGCCTTTTAGCTGCACTACAAACCATGCTAAGTTTTGCCAAAGACAAGCAGCAAGAAACCAATTTACTGAAAATTTTAGGTGCCAGACAAAAGCAGTTGGCGATTGTGCGCCATAGTGAAGCGGCTTTGCTTGGGTTTATAAGTGGTTTATTGGCGGTGGGATGCGCGCTAGCCGCCATGATGTACATCACGCATACGCTTTTAAGCATCACTTGGCATCCACCCTGGCTTGTTTTAAGCCTGCTGCCCTTTATTATCGCCGCAGCGCTTGGTGGATTAAATGGTTGTATCAGCACCCGATATTATCAACAAGCTGTATCATTAAATGCTTATCAAACTTGAGCTGGTGGTTCAGCTTGGGCGCGCGCATTTGAGTTGGCCGCCTCATCAACATTTTTTTTAGCAAGCTCACTGGTACTCCAACCCGTTAATAACGTCGCGTTGTATAAAAGCCCTAGATAAAATGTACTTTGACATAACCAATTATCATCATCTGCGCATTCATTACTGGTAAAGAAAAGCGCACTTAACGCTAAAAGCTGTGTCAATGAAATCACCGCTTGGAGCGCTTGAATGACTTTTTCACGTGGATGCTCTACCCAAAAAAAGCTGTAACTTGAAACCAGCGTTTGTGCGGCTTTTGCTGGAATCATTGTGGCTAAATCAATGACATTACTATTAGCAAAACCTGATATTTGCATGCCTAATTGACCCGCTAATTCGGTGCCTGCTTGCACGCGTTGTGCACCGCGATGCGAACATGATGAGGCTATTTCATCTTCTGCCGGTGGTGTGACAGCGGTTTGTAATCTTTGAAAGAATCCAGGCATAATAAACTTAAAAAAATAACCGTTTATTTACTTTAGTTGACTTAACCTTATCTCACAACTGTGCGTAATTAAATTCGCGAAATAAGCAAAATCAAGCTATAACTAAAACGTCATCATTTATTTTTTCGATTAACTCAAAACGAGGTACAAGTCCGTGCTTCGGTTGCTAAGGATGCGATAATGAAAAAAACCATCATGCCTTGTTTACTTTTAATAGGACCTTTATGGCTGGCAGGTTGTGAAATGAACAATCCTTTTGGTCAATCGTCGGCGAATACCGGTGATTATACTTATAGCCAGCCTGCACCACGCACTAAATTTGATAACGAGCCGGCTGTCACTGAAACAGTGGTAAAAAAAGATGCGAACGTTCATGTGATGGAGCCTGGCCACTCAAACGTTAGTATGCCCAAAGTTCATACCCATCATACCTCGCCTGCGTATCAGACCACACATACACCCGTTACGAGTAACACGCCCTCTAGTGGTCCGGCTGTGCCTAGTATGGCACCTACTGCTGCACCTTAAGCTTTTGCTCGACAACCAAACGGCCAATACGTTAGCATAAACACACTTAAATTGTGTGTGTTTATGCTTATGTTTGGTTCATGCGCGCGTCAAAAAGCAAAAAAAAATGCTGCACAAGCAGCCTTACAATATATTCCTGATCATGCGGTTTTAGGTATCGGCACCGGGTCAACGGTTAATTATTTTATCGAAGCGCTTGCAGACATCAAAGGGCGAATTGAAGGCTGCATTCCAAGTTCTTATGCCACAGAAAAACTGCTTAAAACCTATCATTTACCCATCATGGAATTAAATCACGCAACCGAGATACCTTATTATATTGATGGCGCAGATGAGATAACATCCGAATTCACCATGATTAAAGGCGGCGGCGGCGCGCTAACCCGTGAAAAAATTGTGGCTTTAAATGCGCAAACGTTTATCTGCCTTGTCGATGAAACCAAGGTGGTCAAACAATTGGGTCAATTTCCTATTGCCGTTGAAGTGCTTCCCATGGCCCGTAGTTATGTGGCGCGTCAAATTGTCAATTTAGGTGGCAATCCCGTATATCGTCCACATTTCTTAACCGATAACCATAATATTATTTTAGATATATTTGATTTAAACCTAAGCGCACCCTTAGAGCTTGAAGGCGCTCTCAAAGCCATACCAGGCGTTATTGAAAGCGGGGTATTTGCTAAAAGGCGCGCTGATAAAGTCATTATTGGCTCACATTCTAAAACTTACGAACTCACAAAGTGTAAATGATTACTCATGATTTAATACACACCACCGCGATAATACCTTCTATCGGTCCAATACCGATTACCTCGCCAATAGCCTTGGCGATTCCATCTGGTATTGTAATAACGCGTACCATATTGCGAGCGATAATAAGGACGGTAGCCATTATAGCCGGTGGTATAGACATAGTCGCGAGTGTAAGCGGGCGTATAATAACTCGAGGTAGTGGCCGTACAGCCACCTAGGAGCAGTAAAGGCGATAACATAAAAGGTAGTAATAAAGTTTTTTTCATCATAGCATCCTTGCGTTTGTGGTTGTATATATATTTTATATATAGATTTTATTTTTTACAAGTGTGCAATTATTATTTCTTTATGTATTTTTAATATACTATTTAAATATTTTTTCATTTAGCGTAATATTTGACTTTTTTTTGAGAAAACCGTTAATATTAGAACCAAAATTAGCTGAATTAATGGGTCAATACACACAATCTTATGGGTCAATTTTCGATCATTACTTCCTTCACTCACCAAAAATTGCCCAAATATTGGATGACTCGATGGACACTGCCAACTTTTCTCATTCATCAACTTTATTGTATCAGTTTGGGATTACTGGCTTTGTTAAGTACGTCAGGCGCCATTGCGCAGGCGACGTATGACACCGCCGAGCAGCGTCTTCAAAGTGCCATTGCTACGCCTGAATTTATGCTTAATCATTGGATTGAATTGCCTCAAGCACCCACCAAGCTTAAATCGCGCTTGCACAAGCTTTCGCTAAGAGAAGCGATTTTGCTGGCCTTGCGCTACAACCCTAATATTCAAAATGCGGAGCTTGATAGAGTGGTACAACGCTATCAATTGCGCACAGCTTATAATCAATTTGAGTTGCAATATGCACTTGGCGGTGCGGCATCTATTCAACATAGTCGCTTTAGTCAGGTAGGGTCAGCGACCAACCATGCGCTCATAGTAAGCCCTGAGGCTAATTTTCAAACGCCATTGGGCACGCGCTTTAATTTAAGAATTGACAACAATGCCAATATTAATACCAATTACAGTCCGGTTTTAAATTTCTCGCTTACGCAACCTTTGTTACGCGGGCTTGACCCTGCGGTAAACCAGACCAGCTTACGCAATGCCATTGATATGGATGCACTCAATCGCCTTAATCTAAACCAAGCGGTCATGAATCAAATTACCCAAGTGATTACCAGTTATCGCGCTTTGATTCTTAGTAGTAATAATTTAGAAAATCAACAGCGCCAATTAACTGAGGCGCGTACCTCTTTTAAAGTCAATGAACAAAAAATTAAATCCGGTCAGTTAGCGCCCACCGCTAATGTGCAGCAGTCTTATCAAATTGAATCGTTAAATTTAATGGTTGAGCAGGCACAAAATGATTTTCAAAATAGCGCGCAAACGCTATTACAAACCATAGGGCTTGACCCGCATATGCGTTTATCGGTACCGCAGGATGTGACAGTCACCCACTTAACCATTCCCGACTTGGATGCAACCATTGCCACAGCCCTTAGTCACAATACGCAATATTTGGCGCAAAAAATGGCGCTAGCTGCAGATGAGCGTGCTTATCGCGTGGCTAAAAATCAACAACTTTGGCAGCTTGATTTAAGTGCTAATGTACAATCAGGCGCACTGACCTCGGTCGATGGCGTGCGTGGCTTGCGCTCGATTTATAATGGCCATAATATCAATGAATCCGCGCAGTTGATGCTGACCATCCCCATCAATGATGTCAATCGTAAGGGGCAATTGATTCAAGCTAAAATTACGCTTGAAAAAGACCGTTTAAATTTACAAGCCTTAAAACGCGCTTTAATTACTGAAGTCACTAATGCCATTAATACGTTAAAAAGCCAGGTTAAACGCTATCATTTAGCGCAAAAGCAAGTAAACCTTGCCACTCAATCCTATGAGTTAGAAAAACAAAAACAACAAGCCGGCATTGCCACTTCACTTGATGTTAACAATACGCAAAACCAATTGTTGCAAGCGCAAGCTAATCTAATTGGCGTTAAAGTTGCCTATCTTAACCAGTTATCAGCTTTACAACGTTTAATCGGCACCACGCTCAAAGCGTGGCACATCAACCTTAGGTATGGCCAATGAATGTTTTATTTATTTTTCTAGCAATCATGCTGATATTACCAGGATGTCATCAGGATAAGACTCCCTCCCAAAAACGACAGCAAACTTATGTCGTCAAGGCGCAATCGGTTCATAAAACACTTTTTTTCACCGGCACCATTGAGCCTTTAAATGAGCAGAGCTTATCTTTTCCACTGGATGCTTATATCGAAACCATTCATTACCGTTATGGTCAGCATGTTAAGCAAGGGGATGTGGTCTTAACACTGCATTCTACGGCCTTACAACAGCAATATAATGATGCTTTAACTGAATATTTAAAAGCCAAAGACAGCTTTAGTATCACCCAAGCCAAGTTCAGTGGTACCAAAGATTTATGGCAGGCAGGTCTTATTTCAAAAAATAATTACCTAAGCGAAAAATCAAGTGTGGATACCGCGCATATTGCGGTCATGCAAGCCACACGCAAACTCACCGACATTTTAGCGCAAACAGGCGAGCATAATAAGTTATCAATAACCCAGTTAAAGCTGTCTAATTTTGATGAAGTGAAAGCGGCTTTGACCAAACCTCATCATTTAATCGCACTAAAAGCCCCTGCATCAGGTTTATTACTCTACCCGCCCAAAGCACCGGATGACACACATCATCATCTAGCGGTAGGTCATCGTGTTAAGGCCGGAGAGGTGTTTGGTTTGGTGGGTGATGTCAGCGGTGTTCGCATTGAAATTGACATTCCTGAAACAGACATTGACCGTGTTTATGTAGGCATGCACGCCAATATCAGTGGTATTGCCCTAGGGAGCGAGCGTTTGCATGGCACCTTAAAACAAATCAACGCTCAGGCTTTAACCTCAAGCAAAGGTTTGCCATCTTTTAATGCGCTGGTGGAAGTCGAACATTTAAGCCTAGCCCAGCAAAAGCTGATTAAAATTGGCATGAGTGCGTCAATTGAATTAACCATCGATGAAAAAAATCAATTAATGGTACCCATCGCGGCACTTACCCCTGCTGATAATGGTCAAAGTATGGTCAAACTTAAAACAGATCACAACCGTGTTGAAACACGTCTTATTCGCACCGGTTATGCTCAAGCTGATAAGGTCATGGTTTTGTCTGGTTTAAAGCCTGGTGAACGGATAGTGTATGATGCCTGATGCTTTGATTATGGTTGAAAATTTGGTCAAACATTATACCATTTCTGGGCAAAATCACACCATTCTTAAACAGCTATCTTTTGCTATTAAACCTGGTGAGTCGGTGGCCATTATCGGCTCATCTGGGTCAGGTAAATCCACTTTGATGAATATTTTAGGTTTATTAGATACGCCTAACTCAGGAACTTATCGGTTAAACCAACAACTGGTCAATCACCTTTCAACCAATGAATTGGCGGCTTTACGTAATCGTTATATTGGTTTTGTTTTTCAGCAATTTAACTTATTAAGTCGTTTTAGTGCTGAGCAGAATATCAGCCTGCCCTTAACTTATCGTAATCTATCAGCAGTAAGTATTGCCGAACAGGCGACCCAGGCGTTAGCACGAGTTGGTATGACCCGTTACGCACAGCATAAACCCACCCAACTCTCAGGCGGCCAACAACAGCGTATTGCGATTGCCCGAGCTTTGGTCGGCGAACCTGATGTGATATTAGCCGATGAACCCACTGGTGCTTTAGACTCGCGTACAGGTCAAGAAATTCTTGACTTGTTTTTACATTTAAACCAAGAAGGTCGTACGCTTATTTTAGTGACCCATGACCCGCATGTAGCCGCTTGTTGCGCACGGCGTATCACCCTTGCTGATGGCCTTATCATAAGCGACGAATATTCATGAATTTAAGTCGTTATTTTCAGCAGGCGTTGATTAATCTAAATGCCGCCAAATTGCGCTCCTTTTTAGCGGTATTAGGTATTTTGGTAGGAACGGCTGCAGTGGTCGCCCTTTTAAGTGCCGGCCAACTAGCAACCGATGCTGCCTTAGCGCAATTTAGAGCATTAGGGACTGACTTGCTTGCGGTTTCCTTGTATCAAAAAAATAACGTTAATCATGCCAGCTCAGGCTTTTCATTAAGCCAATGGCGAGCTTTACCCCACAGATTACCTGATATTAAAACCATTGCTCCTTATAGTACCGCTTATCAGCCAGTGCGTTTTGATGGCCATATGCTACAAGCGTCTATCATCGGCGCGGATGAGTCTTTGGCCCAAGTGATTCGTATCAAACTTGTTAAGGGTCATTTTGTCTCTTATGTTGATTCCTATGAGCATTTTTGTGTAATAGGCGCCACATTGGCTAAAAAAATATATGAACATGGGCAACCACATCCGCTTGGCAAGCAGCTACAGGTAGGTAGCTCGCTGTATACCATCATTGGCATTGCCAAACCCTGGGCGGAAAATGGTTTTTTTAACGAAGACATCAATCAAGCCATCATCATTCCCATCAAAGGCATGGTAGCGCTTGATAAAGATAATCATATTCATAATGCGGTAATGTTACTCAAACCTAATGCTGATATCGATAACCTTATTACCCATATCAAACACATCATTACCCAACAGGTACAAGATTTGACTGTTTTTGCGCGTAGTGCCAAGCAAATTATTGCCAACATGGAAAGCCAGGGACGTATTTTTACGTTGTTATTAGCCATTATTGGCAGTGTATCTTTGTTTGTTGGTGGCATTGGCGTGATGAATGTGATGTTGGTATCGGTGAGCGAGCGTAAAAAAGAAATAGGGATTCGCAAAGCCGTAGGCGCTAAAAATAAAGACATTCAGTCGCTTTTCTTAGCCGAATCAATGATGCTGTCCTTTTTAGGTGGTAGCCTCGGGGTGATGCTTGGGCTGCTATTTACCTTCTTTGTGGCTTATTTCAGTGACTGGCCTTATCACATTTATTATTTTCCTCCGCTCGTAGGCTTTAGTGTATCGGTCATTATTGGTATTTTTTTTGGATTTTATCCAGCCAGACGTGCCGCGAAACTCGAACCTATTGCCTCGCTGCGTAATGAATAAGGAAAGCAAGTTTTGATGCAAACAGATGTTTTAGTCATTGGTGCAGGTGCGGCAGGTTTGATGTGCGCGATACAAGCAGGCAAACGCCAACGAAAAGTCCTTGTCATTGATAAAGCCAATAAAATGGGTAAAAAAATTTTAATGTCTGGCGGTGGGCGATGTAATTTCACCAATTACTATATTGAGTACGATAAATATCTCTCTCACAACCCTCACTTTTGCAAGTCGGCTTTATCACGTTATACGCAATGGGATTTTATTGAGATGGTGCGCCGTCATAACATCGCTTTTCACGAAAAAACCAAGGGACAATTGTTTTGTGATAATAAATCAGCCGACATCGTTAATATGCTCTTTGCAGAGTGTGAAAAAGCTCAAGTAACCATTACACTAAATACCGAGCCATATACGCTTGAGCCTTTATCTAAGGGTTACCAAATTAATACCTCAAAAGGGATGATTAAAGCGCAAGCCGTGGTTATTGCTACCGGCGGGCTTTCTATTCCAACGCTTGGCTCAAGCCCTTTTGCTTATCAAATAGCTGAACAATTAGGCATTCATGTATGGCCCACACGGGCAGGCTTGGTGCCTTTGACCTTAACTGTTGCAGACAAAGCGCGCTTAAGCATGCTCTCAGGGATTAGTGTTGCAGCTTTGGTGCGGCATCCATCCATTGATTTTCAAGATGATTTGTTATTTACCCATCGGGGTTTAAGTGGGCCGGCTATCTTACAAATTTCATCTTATTGGCAAACAAATGATACCCTTGATATTAGCCTGTTACCTAACCATGCTTTGCTAGATTCGCTCAAGCAAGCACGTAAAACTCAACCCCAAAAACAACTTAGCTCAATTTTAGCCAACCATCTGCCCAAGCGATTACTTGACTCATTTATCCCGGCTCTTATGTTGCAAGCTAAATTAGTCACGCTATCTAACCAGAAACTTCAGGAAATTTGTACTTTACTACAATGCTGGCAACTTAAGCCACATGGCACAGAGGGCTACCGCACAGCTGAGGTCACTTTGGGCGGTATTGATTGTAATGCCATTTCTTCTCAAACCATGCAAGCATTGGCTTATCCAAACTTATATTTTGTTGGTGAGGCGCTTGATGTCACCGGTTGGCTGGGTGGTTATAATTTTCAATGGGCATGGTCATCAGGGTGGGCAGCGGGCCAGGTCGTGTAACCTGGCTGGCCTTTTACAATTAACGCAGGTGTTTACGAAATTTTTGTAAAGCACGAATTTGTGCTGCAGCTTGAGCAAGCTCACTTGCCGCTTTAGCATAATCAATATCCGTTTGTTTGCTCGCAATGACTTCTTCAGCGCGCGCTTTAGCGGCAAGGGCCGCTGATTCATCAATTTCTTCAGCGCGCTCAACCACATCAGCAAGTACCGTCACACAAAAAGGTTGTACTTCAAGCAAACCACCTGAGACATAATAAATATCTTGGCTCCCACCTTGATGGGTGACACGCACCTCACCAGGCTTGAGCATGGTGAGCAACGGCGCATGACCTGGAATAATACCAATTTCACCCGCCTCACCAGTGGCAACCACTTTTTCAACCACGCCAGAGAAAATAGCGTGTTCAGCGCTAACGATGTCCAAATGTGTGGTAATAGGCACATTAACCTCGATCATAGAGTTTTTGATTTAGCAACGGCTTCGTCAATGTTACCAACCATATAGAAAGCCTGCTCAGGAATGTCATCATACTCACCAGCTAAAATGCCTTGAAATCCTTTGATGGTATCTTTAAGTGACACATATTTGCCAGGCGAGCCGGTGAATACTTCGGCAACAAAGAATGGCTGCGACAAGAAGCGTTGAATTTTACGCGCTCGTGTGACCACGCGCTTATCTTCTTCGGATAATTCATCCATACCTAAAATAGCGATGATATCTTTTAATTCTTTATAGCGCTGTAAAGTCTGTTGCACACGACGCGCCGTGTCATAATGCGTTTGTCCAACAATGAGTGGGTCAAGCTGGCGCGAGGTGGAATCAAGTGGGTCAACGGCAGGATAAATACCTAGCTCCGCAATTTGCCGTGATAACACGACTGTCGCATCAAGGTGAGCAAAAGTTGTGGCAGGTGAAGGGTCAGTCAAGTCATCTGCAGGCACATACACCGCTTGGATTGAGGTAATAGAACCCGTTTTAGTTGAAGTGATCCGTTCTTGCAACATGCCCATCTCTTCCGCTAATGTTGGCTGATAACCTACTGCCGATGGCATACGACCTAAAAGTGCAGATACCTCAACACCGGCCAGTGTATAACGATAAATATTATCCACAAATAACAACACATCGCGCCCTTCATCACGGAATTTTTCCGCCATGGTAAGGCCTGTTAGCGCCACACGTAACCGATTGCCTGGTGGCTCATTCATCTGGCCGTATACCAGCGAGACTTTATCCAAAACATTAGAATCTTTCATCTCGTGATAAAAGTCGTTACCTTCGCGCGTACGCTCTCCAACCCCCGCAAATACCGAATAACCACTGTGTTCAATGGCGATGTTACGAATCAATTCCATCATATTGACTGTTTTACCAACACCTGCGCCACCAAACAAGCCTACTTTACCACCTTTAGCAAAAGGGCAAAGTAAATCAATCACTTTAATCCCTGTTTCTAATAGTTCTTGGCTACCTGCCTGCTCGTCATAACTGGGTGGTTTGCGATGAATGGCCCAATGTTCTTCAGCACCGATATCACCTTGCTCATCAATAGGACGCCCTAATACATCCATGATGCGACCCAAAGTTTTTTTACCAACCGGTACTTGGATAGGCTGCATGGTATTTTGCACTTTTAGGCCACGCTTTAAACCATCGGTGGTGCCCATAGCAATGGTACGTACCACACCATCACCTAACTGCTGCTGTACTTCAAGTATCAACGCTTCATCAACAAGCTTTAATGCATCATTAATTTTGGGGATATTTTCACGTGGAAAAGCCACATCAACGATGGCCCCAATAATCTCAACGATTACCCCATTATCATTTACGACCGTCTCTAAACTCATAGTCAAACCCTCTTAAGTATCTGATGCCCCGCCAACAATTTCCGCTAATTCTTGTGTAATTGCAGCTTGACGGGCTTTGTTATAAGCCAATTGAAATTCTTTAATTAAGGCGCCGGCATTGTCGGTCGCGTTTTTCATGGCAAGCATTTTAGCCGCTTGTTCACAGGCAATATTTTCAACCACCGCTTGATAGGTTTGTAATTCCATATAGCGCTCAAGCAACGCATCCAATAGCTCTTGGGCATCAGGCTCGTAGATATAATCCCAATGATGACCTAATTTTTCTTTATCATCTGTCGCTTTTGGTAGAGGTAGCAGCTGCTTTTTCACAGGCTTTTGCGTCATGGTATTAACAAATTCGTTATAGATGATGTGCAGAGCATCGATGCGGCCATCATAAAATGCTTTAAGCATCACTTTAACAACACCAATGATGTCACCAACGCCTGGTTTATCACCTAGATTATCAACGCTTGCCAAAATATTACCGCCCACGCGTTTGTAAAAGGCCTGCCCTTTGCGCCCAATGACACACATATCAGTTTCTTGACCTGCAGCCTGCCATTGCTTGGTGTAATTTAACGCTTCGCGTAATAAATTGGCGTTTAGGCCACCGCAAAGCCCTCTGTCTGTGGTCACCACAATCAAGCCTATGCGTTTTAAGGGACGCTCAACCATAAAGGGATGATGATATTCAGAATTAGCTCGAGCGATATGTTTGACCACTTCATAAATTTTAGTAGCATAAGGTTTAGATGCGCGCATTCTTTCTTGCGTTTTACGCATCTTGCTTGCTGCCACCATCTCCATGGCTCGTGTGATTTTTTGCGTGTTTTTAGTGCTTGAGATTTTCGAGCGAATTTCTTTTGCGCCAGCCATACTAAATTACCTGTTTGTCGTTAAACGAGCATATGTATGCTCGTTTAGCTAAATGAGAAACATCTTGCCAAGTTACCAACTGCCACTTTGTTTAAACTCTGCCACTGCCGTGGTTAATTGATTTTCTATCTCAACATCAAACTGGCCTGATTCATTAATTTTAGTTAACAAGCTAGCGTGTGAGGCATGCATGAATTGTCGTAATGCTGCTTCAAAACTGCTAATTTCGGCAACCGGTACATCGTCAAGATGACCTTTTTCTACTACAAAAAGTGATACAGCCATATCTGCCACGGAGAAGGGCATATATTGTTTTTGTTTCATTATTTCAATGATACGTTGCCCGCGCTCTAATTGTTTACGTGTGGCATCGTCTAAGTCAGAAGCAAATTGTGAAAAAGCCTCTAATTCCCGAAATTGCGCCAAAGCCAAACGCGTACCACCACCAAGCTTTTTCATAATCTTAGTTTGCGCTGCACCCCCAACACGTGATACGGATAAGCCTGAATTAATCGCTGGACGTACACCTGAATTAAATAAATCAACATCTAAGAAAATTTGACCATCGGTAATAGAAATCACGTTGGTTGGAACAAAAGCTGAAACATCTCCTGCTTGTGTTTCAATAATAGGCAGCGCTGTGAGCGAACCTGTTTTGCCTACAACTTCACCATTTGTTAATTTCTCAACTTCTTTGGCATTAATACGCGCAGCGCGTTCAAGTAAGCGGGAGTGTAGATAGAAAATATCACCTGGATAAGCTTCACGGCCGGGCGGGCGACGCAGTAATAAAGAAATTTGACGATAAGCCCAGGCTTGTTTGGTCAAATCGTCATAAACTATTAACGCATCTTCACCGCGCTCCATAAAATATTCACCCATGCTGCAACCAGCATAAGGCGCAATAAATTGTAAAGCAGCTGCATCTGACGCCCCAGCCACTACAACAATGGTGTGACCTAAAGCATCATGCTCTTCTAATTTACGAACAATGGCGGCCACCGACGAAGCTTTTTGCCCAATGGCTACATAAATACATTTCACGCCGGTATTTTTTTGATTAATAATGGCATCGATGGCAATCGCTGATTTACCCGTTTGACGGTCACCAATGATGAGCTCACGCTGACCACGACCAACTGGAATCATCGCATCAACCGCTTTTAAACCAGTTTGTACCGGCTCATCAACCGATTGCCGTGCGATAACGCCTGGGGCTACTTTTTCAATGGGTGAGGTTTTAATGGCGTCAATAGGGCCTTTGCCATCAATCGGGTTACCTAGCGCATCAACCACACGCCCTAAAAGAGCCTCACCTACAGGTACTTCTAAGATACGTCCGGTACAAAGCCCTTTTTGACCTTCTCTAAGCGATGAGCTATCACCCAAAATAACCGCGCCTACTGAATCTTGCTCAAGATTTAAAGCTAAACCGTATACGTTACCAGGAAACTCAATCATCTCACCTTGCATGACATCCGCTAAACCATGCAGACGTACAATACCATCCTGTAAACTAACGATGGTACCTTCGTTACGGGCATCCGACGTAACGTTAAAACTTTCAATTTTTTGTTTAATTAATTCGCTAATTTCAGCCGGATTCAATGCTATATGTTCTGCCATAAAATCTTTCCTCGTTATTTAAGCGGCTAAACCGGTACTCAGTTTGTTTAATTTGCCTCGGATTGAACCATCAATGACCAAATCACCAGCTTGAATAATGGCGCCACCTAACAAACCATCATCCAACGTAATATTTAAGGTAACATCACGCTCAAAGCGTTGCTTCAACGCACTCACCAAATGAGCTTGTTGTATATCTGAAAGTGGTGAATAACTTATTACATCCACTTCAAGTATTTTTTCATGTTGAGCACGCATGATGTCATAAAGCTGGGCAATATCAGGTATAACTAATAGACGTTTTTGAACTGCCAAAACCTCTATAAAAGCATCAAGTTCTTTAACCTCTGCACCAAGTTCTTTAACTAATGTTTGCAATAACTGACTATGCTGATATACCGTAACAGAAGGATTTGTCAAAAAATTTGACAGCTTATCATCTCTAACTAAACAAGTTAAAAAGCTTAGATATTCTGACCAATTTTGCAATTTATTAGTTGCGAGAGCATGTTCAAAAATTGCCTTAGCGTAAGGTCTTGCTACCGTTAGATTGTTCGACATATCAAATCTCTTCAATTAAGTTATCTAACAATGCACTGTTGGTTTTTTCATCGATTTCTTTTTTTATAATGCGCTCTGCTGCAAGTACTGCAAGTTCCGATACCTGTTTACGTAATGCATCTTTTGCTTGATTAATTTCATGCTGGAGCTGTTCATGCGCAAGTTTAGCTTGCTTTTGCGCTTCAAGTTTAGCTTCATGCCTTGCTTCATCGACCAACTGATTGGCGCGTTTTGTGGCTTTTTCTATGATCTCAGCCGCATGAGATTTCGCTTGCCTTAGTTCATCTTTCGCGCGATGCTGTGCCAATTCAAGCTCTTTACGACCACGCTCTGCGGCCGAAAGACCATCGGCAATTTTAGCCTGACGTTCTTCCATGGCTTTCACCAATGGCGGCCAGACAAATTTCATGGTAAACCAAACAAAAGCCGCAAAAACCAGCATTTGAATGATAAGCGTAAAATTAATATCCAAAGTTATGTTCTCCTATAACATCTCAAGACGCTTTTGCGCCTGATAAGGCGCGTTATTTAAGAGCCTAAATTACTTAGGAACGGGTTAGCAAACGTAAAGAATAGCGCAATACCTACACCAATCATGGTCACAGCATCTAAAAGCCCAGCAACAATAAACATTTTCACCTGAAGCATTGGCACCATTTCCGGTTGACGAGCCGAGCCTTCTAAGAATTTTCCTCCTAACAAACCAAAACCTATGGCGGTACCAAGTGCACCCAGACCAATTAGTAAGGCCACCGCAATAACGGTCATACTTTGGATTTGCGCGATTAAAGTTGCAGACTGCATAACATTCCCCTTTAGTGAATAATAGTTAATTGAAAGTTAGTGATCTTCATGAGCTAAGCTTAGATACACGATAGTCAGCACCATGAAGATAAATGCTTGGAGTGTAATAACTAGAATATGGAATATTGACCATGCAAGTGATAAAACAAATTGCGCAAATGTTAAGGTAGCATGTGTGGCCATTGAACTTTCTGATGAATTTAAAGTTAACAGCGCAATTAAAATGAAAATTAACTCCCCTGCATATAAATTACCAAACAACCGCAAAGCCAAAGAAATAGGTTTAGCTACCAAACCTACAACTTCTAATAGAAAATTAAAAGGAATAAAGACTGGGTGATTGAATGGCTGTAACGTTAATTCACGTACAAATGTTTTGAAGCCTTTAATTTTCAGACTATAAAAAATAATTAAGAAAAATACGGATAATGCCAATGCAAAAGTTAGATTTAAATCATTGGTGGGCACCACTTTGAGATGATGAATACCAATGGTGTTAGCCAAAAATGGCAAAATATCAACAGGTACGATATCCATAAAATTCATTAAAAATACCCAAATAAAGATAGTTAAGGCCAAAGGCCCTATCAATTGGCTGCGGCCATGAAAACAATCTTTAACTTGGCTATCGGCAAAATCAAGCATGGATTCAGCAAAGTTTTGGAGTTTACCAGGTACGCCCGTGCTAACTCGTCGCGCTCCAAAATAAAGTAGGGCCAAAGCCATTAGTCCAAGTGTTACTGAAAAGAAAAGTGTATCAAGATTAATTGTCCAAAACCCACCAGACCCAAGTGTCATGGTTTTTAAATCAAAGGTTAGATAAGTTAAGTGGTGCTTTATGTAGTTTGTACTTGATACCATTTCTGTCACTTTATAAACCTATTTTGTTTAGTTTCAATTAAAAATGGCGCTAGCCAATATGTTGATATCACCGTGATATAGCTTATAAAAAAAACACCAGGAAACACTGGATATGTTAAAAATACCCATGAAAACAACCCTGCTGATAAACCAAGCTTAATGGCCTCACCGATATAAAAACTTTGTACAATTTTTCGTGCTTGTTTGGCACCTTTAAATTGAAAAACTATTTTAGCCCATACTAAATTTGGTAAAAAAGCTACCAATGCGCCAAGAAAAGCTGAGACAGCTTGTATCTTTGTGGTAAATATCCAATGACCAATCAATAAAACCACACAGATAAGAAATTGCATAGCTAAGAAATTATCTACGTTATGTACTTTATTCTGCAATTTAAACGTCTAACTGTTATTTCTTTGTATTTTAGGCGCGCATTATAAGATAAAGTTTTCAGATAAGCAATCATCTCAACATCTCCTTTTTGAAAAGGCGAACTATGCTAATTTCACCTGCTGAAAATAGTCTAAAACGCGTCATTTTGTCAGTTGCCTTTTATTTAAAGCTTGTTTAAAGATGCCCTCAAAAATCGATAAATGCTGTATCACTTTGACTGACAAAGTATCACTTATAATTTTTATTAAATGACTAGCTAAAACATTTCTAGGTTGCTAAAGTATGGAATATCCTTCCGGTTAACCACTTCCTGGATAGGGTCGGTTTACTGTGGTTTGTTTTATAAACACACCACAGCCCTCAACCGACAGCGCGCAGTTCATAATATTTCATTAAATTAACCATCTGATAGCTTCGTTGCAGGTGTCGCACAATATTTAATACTTTTTTTGCTTGCTTAGCCTCTACATCGCCCATAATAAAAATTTTGTTATCCACCGTAATGATCTTAAATTGTTTAGGGTTAATCTCAGCATCGGCAATGATGTATGCTTTTATTTTGGTGGTAATCCAACTATCTTGCAAACTATTTGGACATTTATCGCTGATGCTTAAATAATTAAATAAACTACGATAGGGTAATTGGCTAATTTTGGTTACGAAAGTTTGTAGCATTGCTTCATTAGGCAAATAACCGGCAAGCAAGATATCTTGATTAAAAACGGCAACATCTATTTTGCAACGTATATTGGCATGTTGATTTAAGATATGTTGCACCTTAGATGCTAAGCGATAGTCATGCATGGTTTTATACATTGTATGACGGTCATAAATAAGTGATGCGCCTGTCCATAGCTGCGACATACAGCCAGCCAAACCAAAAAAACTTAGCCAGCAGATTATTTGACATCCCTGTTTGATGTTCATATTACCTATACTGAAAAACTCTAACCACTTTTTTCACCCCTGCAATGTGGCGCGCAGCATCACTGGCAAGCAGTGCTTGCTCACGCGTTACATGTCCCATAAGATAGACCACACTTTGTTCGGTAATCACACGAATTGAACCTGATTTTAAACCTTTTTTCTGCATCAAACTGCTGCGTGTTTGACTGGTTATCCAACTATCTTGCGCTTTGGTGCTAAAATTTGTGGGCTTGGTGATGACTAATTGATTATAAACACGTTTAACATCGGGTATTGTATAGGTCAATTTTTCAGCTAAGCGGCGTTGTGAGGCTTTTGGTGTCTGCCCGACTAATAACACAATTTGATTAAAACTTACTATGCTAATATGCGCATCCTTTAAAGTAGGTTGTGTAGTCATTACATGGTTTACGCGATGAAAAATACGTACGTCTTTTTCCATGGTTGACAGACTGCGCTTATCATAGACAATTAATCCTGTTGCCGCGCCGGCCACAACCACCGCCAAACAACTGCTCAAACAGGCCATCACACTTATTAAGATGCTTACACGCGTTAAACGACACATCAATTGCATGCCTTACTCCAAACCCTGTCCAAATAATGATTGGTCAATCAAATCACAAAATCCATGCAAAATAAACAGGTGCATTTCGCGAATACGCGCAGCATGATTTAGCCCCACACGAATCTCAATGTCTTCAGGACCCAAGTGGTTGGCAATGATGCCGCCTTCACGGCCACTTAACACAATATTACTCATGCCCTGTTCATGGGCAGCTTGGACAGCATGAAGTAGATTATTGGCATTACCTGATGTTGATATGGTTATCAATATGTCATTTTCTTTACCTAGCGCATTGATTTGTTTTGAAAAAATTTGATCAACTTGATTATCATTGACCATAGACGTCAGGGTTGTTATATCGCTCATAAGTGAGATGGCTGGTAGGGATGGCCGTTCTACGCCAAAATGGTTAAGCAGCGCTGTGGAAAAATGTAAACCATTGGCGGCAGAACCACCGTTGCCACAAATCAAAATTTTGCCATCATTAAGCAAGCACTCAACCAAACGCGTGCTTGCTTGCGCGATTAACGGACCTATTGCCTCAGCAATTGCCATTTTATTTTCAACACTTAGGCCAAAAAGTTGGCGGATACGTTCTATCATGGGTTGCGACATAAAAAATTTCACCTAATAAGAGCGCGTTTAAGCTTATGCTGCTTAATTGCGACTATTGAAAAGCATGCTTTAACCATTGTATTTGTGCCATCTTGCCTTCTATACAAACTACATCAAAACGAACCGGGCATTTTTCCCACAATTTTTTATAGACTAAAAAATGGGTGGCTGTTTTGATGATTTTTTGCTGTTTTGCCAGAGTAATACTGGCCAAAGCACCACCAAATTGATGGCTACGTCGACTTTTTACTTCAACGAATACATATGTTTCTTGATCACACATGATTAAGTCAATTTCACCACCTTGCCAGCTGTAATTACTGGCTTGCCAAACAAGACCTTGCGTTTCAAGAAACGCTCGCGCTTTTATTTCAGCTTCACTACCTATTTGTCGAGACATCATCATCCTTATTACAGACTTATTTTTCTAGCCTTTCCTTATTTTTGCTGAGATAAGCTGTGTTAAAATTTGTGTTTGATTATCATGCTTTACAAAACTTAGGATAAACGATGACCACTTCCGCAGCAACGTCTCTTGCAGGATGTCTTTATATTGTTGCAACACCTATTGGTAATGCCGCTGATTTGACTTATCGCGCTCACACCATTTTACAACAGGTTGATTACATTTTAGCTGAGGATACCCGCCACTCTCGCCCACTTCTTAAGGCTTATAATATTCAAACACCTGTACAATCATTACACGAACATAACGAAGCGCAAAAAAGTACCGAGATTATCGCCCATCTTTTAAAAGGTTGTCACTATGCGCTTATCAGTGACGCTGGGACACCCTTAATTAGTGACCCAGGATTTCACTTGGTCAAAAGCGCCCGAGAGGCTGGTATTGCTGTGGTTCCTATCCCGGGTGCTTGTGCGATTATTGCTGCACTTTGTGCTTCAGGGTTACCTTGTGACACATTTTTGTTTACCGGTTTCTTACCTGCTAAACCGCTGGCGCGTCACAATAAGTTAAAAAGCCTGGAGAAAACTCAGACCACCGTTTTATATGAGTCCACCCATCGCATTCATGCCTGCATTGAAGATATTCGACAAATTTACGGCGAACATTATCAATTTGTTTTGGCCAAAGAATTGACCAAAAAATTTGAGCATTTTAAGCATGGTACAGCTGATGACCTACTTGCCTGGCTTAATCATTCTTCCTCGGCAGCTAAAGGCGAGTTTGTATTGATTTTACCCGCCCAAGCAGCAAAACCAACCCCATCGACCTCACAGGCTTTATTGGCGGTTTTATTAGCAGAATTGCCACTTAAACAAGCGGTTAAAATCGCAAGCCTTTATACCAAAGAACCTAAAAATCAACTGTATGAATTAGCACTCAAACTAAAATGATTTATTCATGGGTAATCGTCCGACTGCATAAAAAAGCCACAAAAGTCAAAAGGATTAAACTTAGCAAAGTTTTAATAAAACCATACAAAGCATTGGTTGAAATGTACCCCATGATAATGACTGTTGTAGTTGCAACCAACATATTAATAAAGCTCATCATCGATGAGGCGCTGGCTTTATCCGCTATGGCATTTGAGGCCATGTAGGAGCCTCCCGCAAAAAAATATGAACTAAAGCAATAAAGGCTTGCCGTTAAGCTAAAAAAACAAACAGGCTGTGTGTAGTTATAGTAATACATCATACTTAAACCAAGTATGCTTAACATAGAACCAGCATAGCCTAGACGAATGACCGTTTTAACCGCAACCATATGCATAAGTTTGCGGGCCGATAAACCACCAACCAACATGCCGCCAATATTCAATACATTCCAGTAACCATATTGAGCCGCTGTGAGTTTGAGGTAACTATGCGCAATTTGTGGTGCTGCCGCCGCATAGCAATAACCTACCGCCGTGCACACACCCCAAATGGCCGAAAAGATTAGTAGCTGCTTGGAAGATAAAGCATGTTTATAATCTAGCAATAAAGCCGATATTTGCCCAGATTTAGGCGTCATGAGAGTTTCTTGAAATAAATTCACGCCTAAGCGCATCAACACACCTTGCGCTAATAATACAACGAAACAGTAGGGCCATTGGCTAAATTGCGTTATAACGCCACCAATCAAAACAGCCAACCCAATACCTAACGCAAACGATAAAATAGAATAAGCCATGGCAGATTTGCGTTGTGTTTCCGGCAACCATTCATTTATCAGCATAAACGTGCAAGTAAGTCCAGCGGCAGAACCTAAGCCTGTGATAAGGCGACCTACTAAAAAACCTAAATAATGTGGGATATAACTACTGGCTAAACAAATAAGCAAACCCATCAAATTAAGATTAAGGCCCCATTTGAGCGCTTTTAGGCGACCAAAACGGTTAGCAAGTGGTGCATAAATTAATTGTCCGGCGACATAACCTATCAAGAAAATAGACACGACCCATTCAATAGCACCATGGCTTACATCGAACACTTGTTCCATCAACGGCAGGGCGGGCGTAATCATTGCAGCTGAAACTGAGGCAATGGATATATAGCTTAATAACCAAATAAAACGCCCGTGAGAAATAGGTGTTAGATGCATTAGCAAATCCTTTTCAAAATAACAAAATGCCAAAGAGTACCCTAATTTTTAATACCAAGTCTATCCATCGGTGAGCTTGACTGAGGTTAAGAAATCTTTTAGTTTTTTAATTTCTACGAAAAATTTCACCAAATTTATCAACAAATTTACTCATTTTTTCAATCGATATAAGGATATTAAGATGATGTTAAAGATTAAACATGCTTTTGTTCAAACGGCTATTTCCGCATGCTTGGTCACCCAAGCCTTTGCTGCTATTAATTTAAGTGGTGGTTATAAAGATTTAAATGGTTATACCGAGGGCTTATCTGGCAATATTACGGTAACTGGGGTGAATTACATTGCTAATGGTACACTGCTTTTGCAGCCTGGCACGACCCTTAATTTTACTGCAAATGCGGGCTTGGTTATTTTAAGTTATGGAAATGATGGTCGTAAAGCTGGGCAATTGCTGGCATTAGGTACTCCAACAAATCGGGTAATTTTTAACGCACAAAATAATACAGCCAAAGGTATTATGATGCTTGGTCGCGATGCCATCCAAAGTAGTGATACGAATTTATGTACTGAGGGCTTTGGCAGTGAATGCGAAAGTGCAGGTTCTTTATACAATTACGGCTCATTAAATCCAACCAATTTTAGAAACGATTCGTGCGGTATTTTAAATCACGTGACCATCAACAGCTTAGGTCAAGGCAATGCCGTTACAGGTGCTGATACTAATGCACTCACACTAGGCGGCTGTGGTCGTGGTACCTTATTAAATGACATCATCGTTAATGACTCAGGTGATGATGGCATTGAGCTTTTCGGCGGTGATGCAACGGTGCAAAATGCTCAAATTAATCGTGCGCAAGACGACGGCATCGATTGGGATAGTGATTATCAAGGATGGCTGCTCAACCCCATTGTTGATTCAGCAACTGCCTCAAGTTTTGAAGGTAGTAATACTTATGCGCCGTTAGGGCCTGTTTTATGTAGTAATTCTACCGTTTCCATTAATCCAGGTGATGGAGATTTAAACTTAAGATCAGGAAATTTATTTACCAATAATCCTGCATTGTTCAATATGATTATGGGAAGCGGTAGTCTACAAAATACTGCAGCATTGCCCTTTGGAACAAATTGCCCATCATTTGCGCCATTTTTAAGTAACTCATCACGATTTTAAATTTTAATAATTTAAGGGAGCAAATATGCAGCAGCATCGTTACATATTCACAGGCCTATTCAGTATTTTTATTCTTTCAACTCAACTTCATGCAGGCAGTATGGGTAGCACTGCTGGGTCTTTAAGTGGTTTATATGTGGGTGGCGGGGTCAACCATAGCTGGGTTGATGTGAATTTAGCGCACAATCAAGTGACAGCGCTTAATACGCCTTTTTCTCTGATAGCTTTTGAAAATTTTAATCAAACGTATTCTGCGAATATGCATGGCTTTGGTGGTCAAATTTTTGTTGGATATGACTATTACATGCGTCCACAATTTTCATTAAGCTTAGAAGCACAAGCCAATGCAGGTAATATTGCAAAAAAATTCAATTCTGGCGCTACGGTTGTTGCGCAAAATGGCGTTCAATTATTATCCGTCAATCACACCGGCAAAATTGAACAAAAATGGGCAGCAGGTTTGTCTTTATTGCCAACATTTCATGCATTTAATGGCATTGACTTATTTGGCTTAATCGGTTGGCAAATCAGTGAATTTAATATCTCCGGTAGCCCTGGTGCGATTTCACCATTGAATCAAGATGTTTTAGCAGCGTATGGGTCATTGCCTCTTACAACTGTTCATAGTCATCAAAACTTAAATGGCCTTATGCTTGGTGTAGGAATAAAAAAACACCTGAGCCATAGCCTAAGCCTGCGTTTAGACTATAACTGGACACAATTTGAAAGCATGAAAGTGAATGGCTCCTCTGCCACTGTGTATGCCATTGACCCGGCCTTCCCACCTATAAGTTATGTTCATAATGGTACAACAAGCCTTGACCACCCAAGCACGCAGCAAGTCAAATTGTCCGTCGTTTATCAATTTGCTTAATCTGCAATTTTTACCCCACCCATGATAATGCGTGGGGTATTTTTTATAACAGGGTTGCTTTAAAACCATTATGCGCCCATACCGTGATGCATGCTGAAACCGCACAAACAAAAGTACCCCAAGCCCAATCGACAAATGCCATGCCAACAGGCATCTGTTTAAAAATCGCTAAACAGGTAAAATCATAAACGCCATAGGTAATACAGCCAAACAAAGCACCAAATCCTAGGGCACGCCACATATCATGATTGGCCAATGGCACCACCAAACCTAATAAGCCAGTTATCAATAACACATACACCAAACCTGCCGCCCACCAAATAATCTGTAATTGACCTGCATCATCAAGGCGCAGCCACGGCGCGTAATAAGTTTTATACCAAGATTTGGCAATAAAACTTAACCAGATGGTGTCCAGGGACAACAATACCAAAGCACTTACCAGCGCTAATTTTAAATACACCATGTTTCTCTCCTTGGTTTTTTATGATAAACATTCCTACACTTTCTTGTTAATTTAATTGTACTTAACTTATGAGCCGACATACCTGGATAATTGGTGCGGGTGGCATTGGCCTGAATTTGGCCCAAAGCTGTTATGAATTAGGTGAAACAGTCATGCTTATTAGCCGCCGAGTGCTCGATGCCAAGCCTTTTCTAACCGCAACACTTGATTATAAAACCCCCTTGGCTGTTCTTGATTTTGTTAAACACCATAAGCTACCTGACACGCTTATCATCACCTCAGGCCTGCTGCATGATGCCTCTAATCGGCCTGAAAAAAGCATTCGACAACTTAAAACAACATGGCTTGAAAAAAATATTGCCGCCAATGTTTACCCCACACTTTGTTGGTTACAAGCATTAAGCTTTGTACTTAACGCCAACACAACCCTTAAAGTAATGTGCTTTTCGGCCAAAGTTGGTAGCATCACCGATAACAAGCTCGGTGGCTGGTATAGCTATCGCATGAGCAAAGCCATGCTCAATATGCTCGTTAAAACCACTGCACTTGAATGGCGCGTTAACTTTCCTAAAACAAGTTTAATTGCTTATCACCCAGGCACTGTGGATACTGCTTTATCGCAACCTTTTTCCCAACATATTAAACATCGCGTGTTTAGCCCCTCGGAGGCCGCGCGTTACTGTTTAGAGGTCAGAGACACGCTTGTGCCAGAGCAAAGCGGGCAATTACTTGATTGGCAAAATCAGGTTTTATCCTTCTAAGGTTTAGTTAAAAAGGCGGTGCATCCGGTTGCAATGCCGCTTCTTGAGATTGGGGGTTACCGCCACAACAAAAAAAGCTAAACCAGCTTCTTTTTGGCGCGTTTTCTGCTTGTATGGTGGCTAAAGTTTCGCTCATTGCTTTATTTTGTGCTTGTAAGGTTTTAAGTTGCGTTTGTATTTTGGCATGAGCTGACTGTAAATCAGTTATTTCATCCTGATGATTGTTGGTTAGATTTTCAATTTGTGTAGCGGCATCACACCCAACAAGCGCGCTTTTATTAATCGAACACAGCATCTTTTTGGTTAAGGATTTGCGAGTAATAGGGTCATGGCCATTCGCTGCAATCCAACGCTCGATATCAGCTCTATCATAAATAGAACCGCTTGGTGTTAAAACTGGGTCTTGCATTTCACTGACTGTTTTTAAGCTGATATGGTCAACATAAGGCTCTTCTGATGTGGGTTGAGTGGTTTTGGTCATAGCATGTCCTTATCGCAATCAATTGAACGAGCAGCATAGCAAATAGCTTTTAATTTGACTACGAATGCCTAGCTTATGGCGTCATCCCCATCATTCGCTCGGTTAATACACACATTTTATTTAGCATGCAATTATATGGTTGATAGTGTATTAAATTAAAATTTAGTGGTAATATAATGAACAAATAATTTGAATACTCTTTCTTTTATGACTTTTTCTGATAACTATCAAAATTTTTTACAATTGTTGCAAAATGGCAACTATATCTTAGCCTACGAGTGTTTTCTTGATTTAAAAAAAAATACTGAATTTAAAACAAAGCTGACAAATTCTTCTCATATAGATAAGTTTTTATTAGCCTTAGCTGAGCTTGACACACAGTCTATTTCACTCAATTCAAATCAAGCAATTATAAATATTGAAATATTGACCCTCACAGCGTCAGAGGTACTCGAAAAGAAACAAACTTTATTAAAAAATTTTCATGATAACTTTGTTGCAATTCAACATCTAACCTCTGAAGAAATAAACCTGTTAAGTATTACGATGGCGCTATCAAGTACCATCGGACAAGATACCAGAACTCATCAAGAAACATTGCCTATTGAAGTGAGTGGTCAAAAAATGAAGGATTATTACTATAATATTGTTGATCTTTTAGACAGGGCACAAGATAGTTATTTAGATGGGCAAAGTCCCGAGGCATCTTTAATCGCTATTAGAAAAACTTATTTTACGGCTGAGCAATATCGTCAACAACACAATGTACACTCAAGCAATTATTGGCTCGGTTCAATTCTGCAGCAATATCTGCAAATTATCTCAAATATTAATCAAATCGCAGTCGATAAGAGCAAGTCTTTTTTGCCTCTTTTTCTAGATGAAACAAAATACCTTATTGAAATATTTAAGCTAAACAATAACCCAACTCGCGAAGATTTATCATTTGATATCCTCTCTAGCATAGCAAAGCTTATCGAAGTTTATTGCCAATATGCTATTCGTGAAGCTTATGCTAACAAAAAATCATCAAGTATCAGCTTGATAAGCGATGCTCGCTCACATTTAGTGCGCATAAAAGCTTTACAACCTGCGTTGCTATTTAAAGAGCTTGTTACAAAGCTTGAAGTCTTTTTAAAAGAAACAAGTACTAATCTGGTTGAAATTTATCAAAAAAATGCGCAAGTTCGCGCTCTTACGTTTTCTATATTTGCACCTTATAAAACCAACGCCTCATCATTTGATCAATATTTTACACAAATGAAAGATTATTTATCTCAGAAAAATTATCTAAAAGCACAGTTAGAATTTGTCAATATCAAACGATATCATTTCACTAAATTTCTAGAAAATATCAATTCTTTTTTAATTAACGATGAGTTTTTATCGAAAGCTCTATTTGCATCAAACAATGCAATTAACAATGAAACATTACAAGATGCCCTGAGTTTTTACCAAACTATACTTGATTTATTACCTGAACATGCTTATTTTTTTGCCAAAGGTGTGATTTATTTAAAATATGCTTTTTTATGTGATGATACATTAATAACAAATGTTTGTGACACTTACATATCCAAATCAAAAGCTTTGTTTACCAGAGCAATTAACCATGATGAAATTCAAGAAAAGGTGCTATTTTTATCAGATATTGGTCAAGTTTATCTACAAGCCGCAATCTGTGCTTACCAAAATGATAAAAACGAATATGTCGAACGTATTATAGACTTATCAAAAATCTACTTTGTTGATGCGATGGAAAAAACACATCAAACATCAGAGCCGACAAAGCAAGAAGAATTCTTTGAAAAAGTTATCAGCCACTATTTCGGTTTATTAAACGCCATTGATTCGACAACAGAATCATTAAGTTATTTTATAGAAATCATCCAAACATCTTTTGAAGAAATTATTTACGAATCTAATAATTCTAGTTTAGAAGAAGAGTATTGGCAGCAACTAGCCCGAGCTTATAAAATGCACGCACAAACAGCCAATGAACATCAAGATATCAAAAGAAGCGAACAATATCTGGCGGCGAGTAGAAGGTGCATACAACTTATTGACGTAGAGCGGGACAGTATGCCGTCATATTCTTATTAAAGTTTCAGCATATTGATGGGGTTATATCGCCATATCGATGCTTCGCGTTCTTTGGTAATGCCAAACAATTTAAAATAATGTTGGCTTTGCGTGATGAATTCAGGCACATCGATTTGGCTGGTCTGGCCTAAATCAGAGCTATAAATAACGTGTGGGATACTGGTTAACACTGCTTTAAAGTCCGCCTTACTTTGATGGCCCAATAAATACGTTAATGCTGTTTGCTCAATAAATACATTGGGTTGCGCGGAAATTTCAAGCAAGGCTTTTGCATCCAGCCCTGTTAATGGGTTGGCTGGCTGATTTAGCATGAGTTTACTGTGCGGATATTTGCCTATTTCCTCAATTAAAGCATAGGTTTCAGCTTTTGAGGCATGCCCTGTTGAGATAACAATGGGTTCATTTGCTGCTACTTTAAATAACTCCTTAACTGCCGGCCTTAGTTGATTATGCTCATTGAATACTGTCAACGGTTTTTGGCTGATGGTTTTATACTGCGCATGATTTAGTTGACGCGTTAATCGTGAAGTATAGGCTCTGCCTGTAATGGTCGGCAAATGCACCAACATGCGTGCGGCAATCAAAGGTTTATACTCAAGTAGGGCGCGCACAATCACCCGATGCTCAAACCCACCGGCAATATCATTAAGTACCAGCGAAGGTAATACCGGATAGCCTTCTTGCTGCGCGATGCTTGCCTGTACCGCCGTAGAACCTAAATGGCTTTTTAACACCACCGCACCGTGATATTTTTGGTATAAACGCCCTGCGGCAATCGCACTATGGCGACGGTCATACAAGTCAGGGTTGGCATGATAATGCACATCAATAAAACGAAAATCATTTAAAGGGTTCAACATATTTTTTTATCCGCATGGTTTAACCAGGGTTGGTCATAGCGATGCAGTTGACGAGCCGCTGCCAAGCTCATACCAGATTTCACGGCTTTTATGATGCGCTTTTCGGTTTGACGTATATTCCCAGCTCTTTGTAGAACGGTTGGTAGATGCTCGCGTGGAATAACCAGCACGCCGTTATCATCGGCAAATATTACATCATCAGGTTTTATCAAAACCGCACCGATTCGTAACTCAATTTGCTCACAAGCTTTATACACTCTATTTTTGCCTGAGCGTGTGATGGTGGCTTTGCTAAACAAAGGATAGTTTAATTGTCGAATCTTATGAGCATCACGACAAGCACCATGAATAACCGTGCCGGCAATGGCTTGCTGTATGGCAACTTGGGTGAGAATATCGCCCCAAGCACTACAATCATCACGCCCGTCGTTGTCTATTAAAATCACCGACCCTTTGGGTACATTATCAATATAATTACTTGCATTTTGAAAATGCTCAGGCTTTTGGTGATAAGGCTTATATTGAACAGTAAAAACCGGTCCGACCATTTTCATTCCAGGCAAAAGTGGTTGAATGCCTAGAAGGACACTTTCAATATTGAGAGAATCAAGCGCATCAGCAAGTTCGGCTGCCTCAAACTGCGCTAACGTGTGTAAATCATTTTTCTCAGGCACAGGTTTACTAAACGTAGGCATAATTTTAGCTGCTTGGCGTTTAAGTGTTGTATCAATAATAGCCGACGCCATGTCAGCTGTTGTAGCACGACCGCCCACATCATAAGTCACATATTTGCCTGTATTCACCACTTCACTCACAGCCTGCTCAATATCACAAGCTTCTGATTGATAACCCAAATGACGCAACAACATCGCACAGGTTAAAAACATCGCGCTAGGATTTGCCTGACCGGCGCTCACGCGTGGCGCACTGCCGTGTACGGGTTCAAAATAAGTATATTTTTCCCCCACATTAGCACTTGGTGCAAAACCTAAACCACCCATGACCCCGGCGCCAACATCCGATAAAATATCACCAAACATATTTTCAGCCACAATCACCCCAAACGCTTCAGGACGCCTGACAAGCCATAATGCTACCGCATCCACATTTAATATCTCAGCTTGAATATGAGGATAGTTTTGTGCGACTTGTTCAAAAAATTCGCGCGCAAAGGCACTACTTTGGCGTAACACATTCGGTTTATCCGCCAATGTAACCCGCTTAAATCCATGAGTATCGGCATACGCAAATGCAAATCGATATAACCGTAAAAGGCCTGCTTGTGATTGCAAACGCAGGGTGGCACTGATATTGGTTGCATCATATGCACGCCATTTGGGATGAGCATGTAATAAATTATGAAGTGTTTGGGGTAGTGGATGATAATCAAAACCGGCATACAAACCTTCGGTATTTTCACGAATAATTACCAAATTAAAGGCTTTTACGTCACCTCTAATATTAAAGCAAGGTCTGACATTGGCATACAAATCAAGTTGTTGGCGCAACTGTATAATAGGTGAAAGATATTCATATTGTTGTGCTTTTAGATGAGCTGGTAATGCTGTTTGTGCTTCTCGTTTGGGCATGCTGGTAATAGCACCTAATAAAGTTGCATGGGTGCGTTTGATTAAATCCAACGTGCGCTGTGGCAAAGCATTACCTTCGCGTTGCCAAAACGCCCAGCCAATATCGCCAAACTCTAATTCAATGGGTAAACCTAAGGCTGCAAATATTTTAACAGCTTCATGCGTTACCTCAATGCCAATACCATCACCTGGCAATACCGCGATTTTCTTTAATAACAGCTGAGTCACGTTACATTTCCTCTATGTTTATCATCCTTCATATAGCTAATTGATTGAATATGCATGGTTCACTTTTTTTATATTTTTCCTAATACAAGGCTCATTTTGAACTAAATCTTGGATTAATAATCGTGTGGCTGCGGCGACAACATCTTCCCTTGTCGCCGCACTTTTATTTTCGCTTGTGTAATAAATTGCCATAATAAGCGGCGGACATTGGGGTGGCCAAATAATGCCCAAATCATTGGTGGTGCCATAGGCGCCACCAGTGCCGGTTTTATCTGCCACCATAAAACCTTTGGGCAAACCTGCTTTGATTCGACGGCTTCCTGTTGTATTAGCTTTTAACCAAGCGATTAGCATCTTTTTTTGGGGATAAGCTAAAAAATTAGTAAAGGCTAATTTTTGTAAGCTTTTGGCCATATCTTTGGGGGTAGAACTATCGTCTAGATTATCTTTACCGCCAGAATATGCCTCTTTAGGCCAGTTATTATCTTGTCGAAAGGAAGTATTACCCAGCGTGTGCGCAAAATGTGTCATTTCACTTAACCCCCCCATTTGCTTTACCAACAGATTCATCGCGGTATTATCACTAAAACTAATTGCCGCGGCACATAATTGCTCAATGGTTAAACCGGTTGCAAGATGCTGCTTGGTAATAGGGCTCCAATTGGTTAAATTTTTTGCAGAATAGCTGATTTTTTTTGACAACAAATTACGATGACTCATACTCTGACTTAAAATGGCGGCCACACCGATAACCTTAGCCGTACAGCCCACAGGAAAGCGTTCATTGGCACGATAGCCAATATACGTATTGTTTGCGGTATTAATCATATAAACACCTATTCGACCTTTAGAAGAACCTTCAAGCTCTGCCAGTTGCTCTTGAATGGATGCATACAGGCATTTGTTTGCCAGCAAAAAGTAACTTATCACAATAAGCGCTAGGAATTGTCTTAATTTGAATAATAGTGCGGTGGTTTTATGGCGCATTGAGTTTGACCTGCCCTTAAAAAATCCAACTTCACGCCCTTACTACAAGCCCATTTATCCAAAAATTTTGAAATAAATTTAGGCCCGTTAAACAGATTATCTGAGACAAAATGCATGCTCCAGTATTCATTTAAAACAGAGGTCATTCCCCTGGGTTGGCAATGCGTAGCGCTCACATGCCCTCTAAGTTGTTGTCTACGCAGGTTTATGGTAGCTCATAAGAAGCATGGCTCTCGCGTGTTTCAAGCTGTGTTGGATTATCCTTTTGTGACTGATTAAAAAAGCCCTTCCTTCCTATCATACCTTCTGGTCCTTGGCGTTCTTTGATGGACAACGCATTTTCTAGAGTGTTCATAATTACAGCAGCGTTACTCTTATCACTTTTTTTAGATTTAGCCCGGTGCTTTAATTCATCCAAAGTTAAATTAGTCATAGGACTTTTATCAGTTACTTCAGGCACCAGTGAGGCTAAATGTTCTGCCAACCCATCAACATCGGTTTCGCCACTTAATGAAGCGGCTAAATTTAAAGCACGGTTTAAAGTAGTCTGGTAACGACTATGCCCGAATAGATGAAGCGGTTTCAAGCTACGCTGTTTGTTCGTCTTGATATCTTGTTTTGCGACCTCAACTTGTGCTTGAGATAAATAATGAATGACTTCATCAATATCTTTAGCCTGGCTGACCGTGTTTTTAAATTCTATGGCCCAACATCGCCTCTCAGAACGAATAAACCAACTTGTTTCAAGGTACTCATCTAAAAGGGTATTGACTGCCTCTTTCATCGCATCCAGTTCAATCACTGGTTTATTTGAAATACTTGCAAAAGTATGGAACATCAATAAATAGTTTTGGTTATTTGCAATTTTGTTCAGTTTTCCCTTATATCCTAACCAACGCTGAACAAGGTTCAATTTTTTTGAATGCTCTTGCAAATACTGCGTTAAAAACTCTTCATGTGCCTCTACAATTACTTTTTGCGTAGTTGGGTGAGAAACTAAATAAGTAAGGTACTCGTTACTGCGAGCAGCAAACGTACTTTTTCGCATATGCGCAAATATTTGATTCATTTTTGCTTTCACTGCTTTCTTAGTTTCTTCAGGTTGTTTCTCTTCATAAGCAAACTCAAAAAGGTGATAAGCAATGGTAACAGGTAAAGTACAATCTTTAAGCTTCACCTTACCTTTATAAGGTTGGTATTTCACTTTCTCCGAATGTATTTGCTCTATTGTGTCGCGTAAATGTTCAAGAGTAACTTTTTCAACAGAAGGTTTTACCGCAGTTTCTAGGATTGAATTAAATGAAGTAAGCGTTTCTTTAATAAAAACTTCTTCATCATAAATAACTTCTTGGCGCCTCTCCCTAAACAAAGCTTCTGTATCGGCACTAAACTGTGCCCAATATTCTCGTAAAAAAGCTGATTTACCTTCGATAAATTGCTCTTCTGTTAGAAGGTCGACTTTCGTTAATAAGTAACCTAAGACATCATACAGCTCTTCATTAACACTTCGTTCAAGTGCCACACATTGATCAATTTCATCTTGTATTTGCTCAACGGTTTTGTTTCCAAGTTCTTGAGCATTGAATACAAAATTTACCTTACCAGCAGAACCTTGCCTTCCTGTTCGACCACTTTTTTGCCCCATACCACGAACTGAATCCACAAAAGTATGCCAAACTCGTAATCCCTTGCTTCGGTCATAATTAATATTTGTATTTCTTCCTAAAGCCGAAGTGGTAATCGTTATCATACCTGGCTTACCTGCATTGTTAATATAATCCTCTTCTTTACCTAAACCAGTATATAACTGTAAAGGAAAATTCTTTGAATTGCGCTTTTTAAGTTCCTTAAATAATCGAGTTGCTGTATTAATATCCCTACAAAATACTAGGTTGGGTAAGGCACCTTTATGGTTTGTGCCAGCGGTTAATAAACGAATCAATTGATTAAATTGAGCGTTCTCGTCCGCTTTAATAATTGGTCGATTGAATTTTACTCGATTTTTCTGATGTGGTTCTGCCTTTGAAAAATCAAATCCATACTTTGCATACTGTTCTTGAATTTCAGCGTCTGACCCAACTGTTCCTGAAGAACCCCAAATAAAACCTTTTCTGGCGCGATAATAATCAATCAGATTCTTATTATTAGTTGAGATAATCGTTTTATTTTGTGGTTCGATTACAAAATCATTGCTATCGCGCTCTTTATTCAAACGGGCATAAAGAAGCTGTTGAATACCATTACCAAAGGTTGAATCGGGACTCACCTTATCATCTTTCATCAGCACCTTAACGGTTCTAGATCGTAATTCTGTTCCATTGATTATTTTTTTCTCAAACTCATCGGGTATCACGTAGTCATCATTTTCTTTTAAGACATAATTCACGGTGATCGCAGATTCAAGCCAAACTAAATATTGGGCATCACTAAATTTATCAACAATTTTTCCTGATTTATTTATTCGCTTTGCTTTAGCTTTTAAATAAGCCTTCAGGTCAGA
Source organism: Legionella sp. (assembly GCA_002863045.1). Taxonomy (GTDB): domain Bacteria; phylum Pseudomonadota; class Gammaproteobacteria; order Legionellales; family Legionellaceae; genus Legionella_C. The sequence goes on along the minus strand of PKDH01000014.1, from coordinate 83,737 downwards.
GATGTCATTTCGAGCTGTAGAGCGTTCATTTTCAATAAACGTTTGCTGTGTAACAAATTCATTAATCGCATAATAAATCCATTCCTGACCATAGCTAATGCCTGAACCATCTGCTGTTGCAAATCGGTAAATCACCCGATCATCTAAAATGGTATAATCTGATTCATTCGCTACTAAAGATACCACTGTGTCTGGATTATCGAGTTCCTTTCCTGTAACTTTGGCTTTAGCAAAGAATAAAGAGAGTTGTGCAAAAGTACTAAAATTAATTCCATTTTGTTGCAATGCTTCAATCGGTGAGACGGAACAAATAGGTGATTTTGCATAAGGAATATCTAAGAACTTAAAAAATGATCCGTAATTCGCAATATCCCTTTTTGCATCAATCAGTGATGAGGTTGTTACATCCACTCTGTCTGAGTCAAGCCATAATAAAACTGCTTTCATAGAGTCCACAAGGCTTTTACCCTGCCCTGTATCAATATTGGATATGAAATCTCCTGGATGCATCATGCCATCAATCAAGGCAATAATTTGTGTCGAATAAGGAAATTCACCCGTACTACGATACATAGCCTCACGCATCAGTCCTAGAGCCATTAAGCGGTTTTGAAATGGAGTTAAACCAGAGATTTTTTTTGCTTTTAGAGCAGCAAAATAGTTTTTAATTTCCGCATTGGTCAAATCTTTAGCGGGTTTATTGTAATAAACTGGCAGTTTGTCGCCTATCTCATTAACAAATAAAAACGACTCCATGAGCTGCTTACGATAGTGATAGGTATATGGTGTCTTATTAATAGCGTCATTTGATTGATTAATCACTCGTTCCACTTCGGTCGTAGAAAACTGATTTTTGAAATGCCTGTCCCCAAAAGGTGACTTTTCAAACTCAAACAAAAAGTTTTGGAAATTATCCGGCTTTTTAAACTGTAACTTGGTAAGCACTGTTAAGAATGATTCAGTACTAACTGGTGTTGTTTGATAAAATGTCGCTAATAATTCAAGCTCATTTTCAGGTAATTTAGCCAAAAAAGTAGCAAGCTCTTTATATTCTATGGTAGTACGGTTTAATGCATGGCCTTGACTCACAATCTCCATAATTTTCTTTTGTTTATCAAGCTCTATATCTGCTATTTGCTTTAAAAATGACGCCAGTTTTTGCGTCTTGAGTAAATGAATTAAAAAACTGCCTACTTTATCACGATGTTTGTCTATACCTTCACTAATATTTAACACATGAGTTACTTGCTCGCAGGTCAGCTTCAAATCAGACAAAATAAATTTAAGTATTGAATCTTCATTGTCATGGTCATAAATATTGATCATTTGACTTATGATGTAGTTAAATTTTTCTCGTCCTGGATTGGCAATCACAAGCTTACTGAAGGCATCAAGATATTCTGATGAAAAATAATGGTTATTTAGCGCTGTTAAAAGATCAACTAATTCCAAAACACGTGCTTTATTGCCAATAAATCGCTTATCCGCAAAAATAGTATTCAGGAGTGGTAAGTAGTTTCTTTGTGGCATGGTGGTGAATAAGAACAACACACGATAGAGGATTTCATAATCAAACTTGCTAAAGTTAATACGTTGAAAGAAGGTAACAAGCTCTTGCTCATGTTCTATAAGGTAACTGTTTTTCAAAATTTCACTCAAGAGACTAGCTATATTCCTAGCTTCATTGGCAATTAGATTGACTTTTTCAAAATCACCATAATCTTGAAAATCGGATAAATTTCCGATTTTTTCGCCTACAACTTTTAATATCCCTTGAGCATGGGGCAAATTAAATGCTGATTTAATTACAAGGTCTTTGGTCATTTTTAAAATTTGACTAAGAAATATTTTTCCTGTTACGGCTAATAAAGTGCCTGCTTCATTCCAGGACTTCTCTAACCTCAGTTGTAATTCATCAATAGATAAAGAGGACAAGTCCTCATAAGGCTTTGACAATGCAAATTCTTCTTCGTTTAATGGTACCTCCTGGATGGTTTGTTCTGATGATTCACAGTCTTTTTTATTAGACTTGGCCTTAGCGTTTTCAAGCTGAGTAATTAATAAAATCATTATTTCTTTTAGATCAGCATTATCTTTTGTAAATAGTTCAGGCAATTTTGTACTGGTTACAAATTTATACCGATGCAAAATTTCATCTACTTTTTTGTTGTCAAATCCATCCAATAATTCGATTTCCCTACAAGCTGCAATAAAATCAGCATAGGTGAAGTAGTTTTTTGCATTAATCATCACTTGGATAGCATATTGCAGATTATTCGGTTTTTCTTTGTTTGCTGCTTGGCGTAAATAATCCTGTACTTTCTCTAGATTATCCTTGATGAGTTTTACAGAGCTATCAATCGTTGGTGAAGCTTCTTCCTTTTTCGGAGGATTAAATCGTGCATGATAATAAACTTCTTCTTTGCTGCTATTGATAAGGCCAGAAAAGAGTAGTAAATCATCATGATAGCTGGCAGCGATCATTGGATCTTTTGCAAGATACTCAGCCGTATCTAATGCATAAAGGAAAGGCCATCTAAGATTACTTTTTTTAATGCGAAAATCAAAAAATTTAAAAACAGCAAATTTATTTTCTTCTAACTGCTTAAGCAATTTCGTAATGCATTCTTCTTTACTAATCCCTAAGCCCTCAAATTCTACGGAGTTCATACCAGCAATGGATTCAAACAGCATTAATCCTTCAGCTTGATTGAGCTTGATATCAAGTTTATAGAGTTCATTTAAAAGATTAATAGCATCAATCATGACTACTCTATGAGCATTAGAATTCTCTAATACTCTTAACAGTGAAATTAATGGTTGATTTTCTATGTAGCGTTCATGTGAAACAAAAGATAATGTAGCTAGTAATTCTGCCGATAAATTTACCTCACACATATGTTGCTTTTGAAACTTAGCAAATTGCTCTTGTAAAGAACTGACAGTAATGCCTGTTTTTTGAATGCCAATAAAACGAAAGCTTGCAGCAATATATTCTTGAAAACTCAGCTTCTTGGGTTTTGCAGCATAGAGTAACTCCATGTTTCCATCAGAGTTGCAATGATAAAATTGATAAGGAGGAACAAATGCCTTTTTATCAAAAGGAATAACCGGCCCTTCTTTTTCACAATTAACTAACCAATATGAATTATTCTCTTTATCAGCATAGTAACTAGCACGAGAAGATAAATATCGATACTTTTGTGATTGAACAAATAGTCCTAAAAGACTATCCAACTCAACACGATATAAACGAAAGTCTTTTGAAAATGGAAGGCGTTTTTGTTTGTCCGCCTCATATTTTAAAGCCATATCGGCGGATACTGCTTTAAAGCCCTCAAAGCACGAAGCATAGTAGGCACCATAATTAACTAAAGTGACGTCATTTAATAGCTTGAATTGATCCTCCAAACTGCGTGCATTCTTGAGGATGAGCAACATTCGCTCCATAAATACAACAGGATTTCCACCTTTAGGTGTAGACCAATTACCTTGATTAATTCCTGATATAGAAATTTCTTGCTCAGAACAAAGAATAGTTAACTCATTCCAAAAGGTTTCAAATGCTTCGGCTGTTTTTATTAAGTTATGACGTGAAGTTGCAGTATCTTGTAAAAATTTTTTGAAACAAAATAATTTTTGTTCATCATAATGGCTAATGCGTTCAATACTATTAAAAAAAGTTTGATTATTATCAAGATGATCCCATTGAGGTAAATGAACCAAATAATTACTTAATAAAAAAGAAGCTAATTCTGGATTAGACTTGGTTGCAGCTTTTATATCATTAAAAAACGCAGTAACTCTTTTACTACCGTATTTTATCCATAGATTAATTAACTGTTTTGGAGAGGTATATGGGCAATTAGTCGGGCATAGAATATGAGTCAATTGCTCATCATCAATCCAAGCTTTGACGTCTTGTTCTTTAAGCTCAATATCATAAATTGGCTCAGGCTCAATATCAAATTCTACTGGTGTAAAGGGATTGGACTGCTCATTTTCCAAATAGGGATCAAAATCTAATACTAACTCGCTTAAGTTCGTTTGCTTTAAGATAAAGCCGTTAGGTAGATTATCTTTATTTAAGGTGACAAAACTTGGTAAATTTAAAGCCAATCGCTCTGCAGCGTCTGGAGATATAAATTTAATTGCATGGGGCAGATTGGCGAATAATTCATTTTGCAACAGATCGTATAAAGATTGAGTTAATGCCTCATCATGAGTAAGTTCTGCAACTTTGCTTTTATAAAGCGGAGCAGAAAAATCCTCAAATCCTAGTAATTGTCCACCATATTCTTGTATTTCATGTAACTCAACATGAGCTTCAATCTCCACCATTTCTTGCTGTTGAAGCGCAATTTCTTGTTCTATTGTTTCAACATGTTGCACTTCCAATGGAATGTAATGGGTCATGCCTTCGCTGCTTAAATTTTTTCTTCTTACCAAATCTTTTAATTTAATCTTTTTATTCAGGGGATCTTTAGGATTAATCATCCTTTTGTATGTCTTTGTGGATTCATCGAAAGTTGACAATTCCAGACGTTCATTATTACGTTTTTGTATGTTACCAATCACAATATTTTGAAAGTCTTGTAACTTCATCTGGCTTGGAACAATTTTTTCTTCATTAGATTCTCGAATTTGGATTGGATATAAAATGTTTGGCGCAATAAGAGTCAATGCATTAACAATTTCAGCACAAGATTGCTTTACTTCTTCAGTTGTAAAAATGAGTTCCACACCTGAAATTAAAGTACTGTTCAATGTTTGAAGGGTTTTTATAAATTTTGGATTGTTTAAGGCATTAATATCTGCTTTTAAGGTGAGCTTGGTATAAGGAAATGGCTTTTGATTGACAATAAAATGTCTCAGCTGTTCTATTTCTTCATCCGTAAGAGTTTTAAATACTTTTAAATGCAGCTTCGAATATTTATCTCCAGCTAATGTATGGAGTTGCTCGTTGAATGGAGTGATTTCAGAAGAATTAATTTGGACAGTCTTGAACATACAATAATACTAACATGACAATATATTCCGATATTCTATGATAATGTCAAAAAATATACAATTTTAGCCTAAGTTTATTCTTTACTACATCGGAATAAAATATTTAAACATTACGATTCAAGGGTGATGCGTGCACGATTGAAATCCCCCACCAGTGCCTCATGTAAGTTAAAAAGCCCGCTTCGTTTTGTTTGATAATCGACATGCTCTGACTATCACTAAATCTTGATTGTTTCATGCAGAATTCACTGCGTGTAGAGTACGAGAAAATTCTACTTTTGACACCAGTTATTTTTCGGGGGTTACCTAGGAGCAATCTTTTTCACCCTCACTTGCAGGTAATCTTTATTTTACCCGCAAATGAGGGTATAACTAATATTATTGGCAATTACGGGTAAAAAAAGGAAATCGATGATTATCAGCTCAGCAAAAAATTTAGCATCATATTTGCATGACAAACGTAAGCAACTCAAAATGAGTCAATCTGAAGTTGCTGATTTGGTTGGTTTAAAACAAGATACCATATCAAAGTTTGAAAATAGCCCTGATAATAGCCGAATAGATACCTTATTTAGAATCTTATCTGCCCTCAATTTAAATTTGAGTCTTGCTGAAAAAGAACAGGGGACTCATGAAGAGATAGAATGGTAATGCGTAAATTATACATATTGATGAACAATGAACTCGTTGGTGAGCTTACTCAGGATAATGCGGGCGGTTTGAGTTTTTCCTACGTTGCTGACTGGCTTTCCAAACCGCATTCACGACCGGTTTCTTTATCGCTACCATTAGTAACGCAAAAGTTCTCAGGAAACGTTGTTTATAATTTTTTTGATAACTTACTCCCTGATAATCCGCAGATAAGAGCCAGAATTCAAGCGCGTTTTCAGGCAAGTTCGTCTCGGCCATTTGATTTATTGGCTTTAATTGGTAGTGATTGTGTTGGTGCCATACAAATCGTGGAGGAAATTCCCGAGAAACAAGAAAAAAACATTGAGTGTAAAGTGGTCAATGAGGCTGAAATAGCTCGTACATTACGTTCTTATCAGATATCACCATTGGGAATGGATAAAGAAGATGATGAGTTTAGAATATCAATAGCGGGCGCTCAGGAAAAAACCGCTTTTCTATATTATCAAAATGCATGGCATAAACCATTTGGACCTACACCAACAACTCATATATTCAAGCTACCTATTGGGTATTTATCTCATCAAGGGATTGATTTAAATGAGAGTTGTGAAAATGAACATCTCTGTTTACGACTAGCGAGCAAATTTGGTTTAGATGTTGCGCGATCTAAAATATTACAATTTGAAGATTTAAAGGTACTGGTCGTCGAAAGATTTGACAGAAAATGGAGTCGAGATAATCGATATATTTTCAGACTACCGCAGGAAGATCTATGCCAGTCATTGGGATACTCGCCGAATTTAAAATATCAGTCTGAGGGTGGACCGGGTATTAAAGAAATAATGCATCTACTTAATGGTTCACAACAACCTCAAAAAGACAGAGATGATTTTTTCAGAGCTCAGGTCGTTAATTGGTGTCTTGGTGCTATTGATGCGCATGCCAAAAATTTCAGTATAAATATACACCCCCAAGGTAGTTATAAGCTCTCCCCATTATACGACATGATATCAGCCTACCCTTTAGTTGAACAAAAACAGCTACAGTTTAAAAAATTGAAAATGGCAATGGCTTTATATGGTAAAAATAGTCATTATAAGATTGACGGAATTCAAAAAAGACACTTTATTGAAACGGCAAAAACCGTTCAATATTCAAAAATGAAAGCTGCTAAGATTTTTGAAGAAGTTATTGATCGTATTGATTCTGCTATTGATGAGGTCTCAACAGAGTTACCAAACCACTTCCCAGAAAGGATTGCAGATCCAATCTTCAAAGGGATGAGAGCGTTTAAGACGCGAATGACGTCCACTATATGATTCATTTTTTCTCATATACTGCGGTAATCCTCCCATTTTTAAGACTATTTAAATAGTGTAATCAATCTTTAACATACAATAATACTAACATGACAATATATTCCGATATTCTATGATAGTGTCAAAAAATACACAATTTTAGCCTAAGTTTATTCTTGATTAAATCGGAAAAAAATGTTTAAAAATTATGATTCAAGGGTGATGCGTGCACGATCGAAATAACGCCATCTTTTTTATAATCCCCTACCCATTCTGCTAACGTCGCTTCATGAACACCTAATTCATCACTAATTCGTCTCTATATCATCTAAATGCTCAGGAAGAAACCCACCCGCTTGCATATGCCACATTTTAGCATAGTGGCCGTTTAACCGAATTAACTCTTCATGCGTCCCATCTTCAATAATCTGTCCCTTATCAAATACTAAAATTCTATCCATTTCAGAAAGAGTAGATAGGCGGTGTGCAATAACGATGGTGGTCTTTCCACGCATCAAATGATGTAAAGCATCTTGAATGTATTTCTCAGTCACAGAGTCTAACGCTGAGGTTGCTTCATCCAAAATAAGGAGAGGGGCATTTTTTAATATGGCTCGGGCAACAGCGATTCGTTGACGCTGGCCACCGGATAGCTTTATGCCTCGCTCACCTACCATTGATTGATAACCTTGATCGAGCTGACTAATAAACTCATGACAATGGGCTTTTTTAGAGGCTGCAATAACATTTGCATCACTGGCATTGGCGCAACCATAACGAATATTTTCCATTAGCGTGCGATGAAATAAGGAAATATCCTGAGGAATTAGAGCAATATTTTCACGTAATGATTCCTGCAATACTTCATTAACATTTTGATGGTCAATCGTTATAGAGCCAGATTCAATCTCAAATAGTCTTAAGATGAGATTTACAAAGGTGCTTTTACCGCTACCTGAAAAACCAACCAGCCCTACTTTTTCACCAGCATGAATGAGAATATTTTTATTTTGAAATAATTTTGCTCCCTCACCATAGTGGAAGCTAACATCTTTAAATTGAATTTCACCTTGTGTAACCACCAAAGCTTTAGCATCTTGTATATCAACGATGTCGTGAGCCGCATTAATAATAGTAAGCGCTTGTTGGCACTTGCCAACTTGCTCTGAAAAAGAAACAAACTGCCCTGCGATAAACCATAGGTTCCACAAGATGCTGATGGAAAGAGTAATGATGAAGCTAAAATCACCTATTGTAACCAGGTTCTGGCCATACATTTTGCCAAGCATCCAAAGATTAATGCCTAATAAAGCGACAATACTCACATCCCACCATATCCGCATGTGAATAATTTTGGCTAACATGTTTCTGTCTTGTTGTACCGTGTAAGCAATTGATTCGCCAACGTAGCTGTTTTCATAGCGATGTTTGGCAAATAAGCGAATATTCACGATATTGCTGATGCTATCAACCATTTTGCCAACTAAGGAGCTTTGCGCTTGTGCAAACACATGAGAAAGAGTTTGAATTGATTTCAAGAATAAAAAGGTAATGGCAAAAAATACAGCGACCCAAGCAAATAAAATAAATGCAAAGATAGGATGTATTAATAACAAAGTAACCATTGCAACAGTCAGTCCGAGAATTTGGGCATACACATCATCAAGGATAGTCAGAATATCAACAATTCCGCCTTGCATATCGCCAACCTTGTTAATCAAGCTTCCTGCAAAGTTATTTTGAAAATAATGATGAGAATGCTGATTTAAGTAAGCAAACATCTTTGACATAACATCTTGTCTAAGGCTAGGAAACAATTTGAGTTTTGCCCAATCTAACACTCGCATGTCCAGGCATAAAATTATCCATAGAACGATATAGAGAAAAATATACGGTTGAATAGCGATAAAAGCAGAAGCTTTGTCGCCTTGAAATCCAGCTACCTTATCAATAATAATTTTAAGAACATAAGGTTGCAGGGTATTCGTGATGGCCCAAAATAGGCCTACAAAGGCAAAAATAGTCAGATAACTTTTATAAGGCTTGACGATGTTAAAGATAAATTGAGCTACCGACTGATGCTTACTATTTTTCATCGTAATTTTAGCTAAAAATTTTTTCAGTTGTTTTGAATTATAACTTACAAAATGAATAATTAGTAATCAATTATAGTCAGCGACCCACACAACTAGCTAAGAACTTACAGAAAGGAAGAATGTCCTGCTGAACACTAGCTTGCTCGAGTGCATCCATATATTCATTTCGTCTATCCACTGGAATAATCGTCCAAGGATAATGACCAGCAGCCATCATCACGTTCATTAAAAAGCGACCAATTCGACCATTTCCATCAGGGTATGGGTGAATATATACAAAGAAGAAGTGGCCAAGCACAGTTCTAACTGCAGAAAGTTCATAAGAATTAGTAATTAATGAGACTTTGCTTTAATCGTAAACATTCTTGCGATGGCCAATATGAATAATCAAGATAGTGAATTTTTCATCTTTAATTGTTGCAAGGATTCTGTAATCCCCTACCCGATAACGCCATACACCATTTAAATCACCTGATAGTGGCTTGCCAAATAAGCGAGAATCTTCCGCCGGTCTAATTTTTCCTTAAGATAATTAATAATTCGCTTTTGTGCGGTATGTCCAAGCTTTCTTAGGTCTTTTTCTACATCAATGTCAAATTCAATCTTCCACACCAAGGCGATCTTCCATTTCTTCAATCGTTATTCTTGGATTTTTTTTCTCTAAACGTGCTAAGGCAAGTAAGTGATCTTCATGATCATCTAAAAAATCTTGCAATGCTTTTTTAACATAATAGCTTTTAGAGCGATTAGTTTCGTTGGCTAAATCAGAAAGCCTGTGATCAAGTTGTTCAGGAAGGCGAACGGCTAACATTAATATTCCTAACAAAGAATGGTGTATTACAAGTATATTATGAATTACAAGTTTTACATGATTAATTAAACAATGTATTGATTTAAATTTTGGTAAACCGGTTAAATTTCAACTTATAGCAGGAAATACTGCTGATTGCATTCAAGCCCAATCATGACTGAAAGGGCAACAAGCAGAATCCGTTCTGGTGGACAAAGGCTATGATACTGACGCTATTGTACGGTACATAAAGCATTGCATGAAAGCAAAGCTGTTATTCCTTTAAAAGGTAATCGCATCATACAGCGCCGCTATGACAAACTGATCCTAGGCAGTAATTCTGGACACACAGTTAAGCTATGTTTTTTAGTTCAAAATTAAAAGGGCTTGTATAGCCAATTGCACTATCTCTTCTTTTGCGATTATAGTCAACATCGATATACTCAAATACAGCTTGGCGCATTTTGGCACGAGTCATAACTGGCTCAAACTGTATGGCCTCAACCTTTAGAGAGTGAAAAAAGCTCTCGGCAACGGCATTGTCCCAGCAGTTACCTTTACGACTCATGCTTATTTTAAAATCATGTTCTCTGGCTAAATCTCGGTAAGCAAATGAGCAATATTGGCTGCCTCTATCACGATGAATGATAAGGCCTTTGGGCATTCCCCTACGGAACATTGCCATGGTTAACGCGTCTGTTAAAGGATGCATTCATGCGTTCATTCATCGACCAGCCAACGATTGCGCGTGAATATAAGTCAATGACCACAGCCAGATATAGCCAGCCGTCGCTGGTCCAAAGATAAGTAATATCTTGAACCCACTTTTAATTGGGTGCCTCCGCGCTGAAATCACGCTCTAAAAGGTTGTCCGCGATGGGAAGTTGATGGTTGCTATCAGTAGTCACCTTGAACTTCTTTGCTGCTTTAGGAACAAGCTTTTGTCTGCGCATGCTGTCACTGATGGTTTTTATTGCCGCAGGCCATCCATCTTCAATCAAATCTTTCTGGATTCGAGTAGCGCCATAACGCCCTTTACTATCATCAAATAATTCTCTAATTTTCATATCTCTAGATTGCTGCTTCAATGCCCGATTACTCAGCTTGTAGCCATTTTTATACCAATCATAATACTTACTTCGCGATACTTGAAGCACCATAGCCATACGCTTTACAGAAAAGCAATGCTGATGCTCAAGCATAAACTCAAATCGCTTTATTTTTGATTCTTCGCGAAGTAGGTGGCCACCTTTTTTAGAATGGCTAAATCCTCCGCTTGTTCGGCCAGTTGCCGTTTAAGCTTTACCACTTCTGCTGCAAGCAGCTGCTTCACGTTCGCTGGTGCTGGCTTTCTTAGCTAGTTTGGCTCGCCAATCGTAGATTTGTGATTCATATACACCTAGCTCTTTTGCAGTTTTAGCCACACCTTGCTTAGCAGCCAAATTTACGGTTTCTTGCTTAAACTCTTCAGTGTGAATCTTATGTATTTTTTTCGCTGTCATATCCCACCTCGGTTGGTTATTTTACTAACTTAACCGAGTGTCCGAAACTATTGCTGAGGATCATTTTAGAAATAATACATATCATAGTAACTAGTTATGGCTTTCCTCTCGTTGCTTGGCAGTTGAACTACTCGTTAGATTGATTTAATTGATATATAGGTCCTTACACTGAGTAAGAATACCTAATTTTATCTAATTCAGTACTTTTTAGAAGGATAAAGAGATCACTTTTCTGGAATAGAAAAATAGCTATATGCTTTCGTTTCCGGCAATTGATACCTAATGACAACCTTGTGATCAACTGTATTTATTTGTTCCTCAGGATTTAATTTAATTGAAAAACTGTTGTCCTGATTTTTAATAATTTCTTTATCTAACCATTTATTATTACCAGAGTAAATTTCTATTTTTTTAATGCTTTGCACGGCTGATTTTGGTGAATTAAAATATAAAGCATTAGATGACATCTTCTCACCGATATGGAAATTAATGGTTTTAGTTCTTCTTACAAAACTAGTCTTCTGTTGGACAACATATATACTGGTTTTGCCATATAACTTTTTGTTAGTTTCCAACAAAACTTCGAGTGTAAGATTATAAATACCTTCATAGCTTTCAGGTAGCTTGAAAATTGGTCTTGGTCCTAGAGCTGAATAACTATTTTTGCCACCACTAATTTCCCACTTAACTTTTTGAATTTCAGCGTTTCTAAAGTAACTTGCTTTGTCAAAATCAAGTTGTATGTCTTGCCCTGAAAAAACATTTATATAAGGTTCAACTGAGTTTTTTGGTATTAAGCGAATTTCATAAAATGGCGCGATATTAAAATAACTTAGTAATGACCAAATGAAAATAACTACTCCCCACAGTGCAGTTATTCTACTTAACCACTTCCATATTTTTGAATCATCCATTTCTCACCTGAAAATTACCTTTTAATTTTAGCGATGGAATTATAACATCATTTTAGTATTTAAAATAATCCCATCTCGAAGCTAAAAGCTAAGGCTCCGGCCATACATTTCTACCTGCAATCAAAAGCTGTGATCCATGGGCTAGCTTATATTCCTCGCCCAAGCCATGCAAACAAAAATAGCCTCTCACCGACAGAGCATGCGCCAAGGGATTTTGCCTCTCAAATACAAGAAAAATGTTCGTCACTAATCTCCTGTGGATAACTTTCAAAAATTTTTCTAATTTGTTGCCTACATACACATACAAGCTTTTTGAGTTATGAGGTGTGTCGGGGTTTAAGGTTTTGCCTGCGTCGGCATTTTTGAAAAATCCTCTGTATCTTTCTAATTTATATAGCTTTTCAAAGGCCTGGTTTGTGTTGGGTTGCTGTGTCAGGTTTATTTTAAACAAAATAATCCGCATTGATTAAACGGCATTTTAAAACGATGCGCTTGCCAGTACGATTTATTATTTTTTGAAGCGGCTGAAAGCGATCTAATTTCATCAATTTTGATTACTCCCACGAAATAGAAAATGGCAAAAATTAATTTTTATACCATCATTTTTAAGTGCTAAGGGTTAGTAGTCAATAACGATAGGAGTGGTGATAGCAAATGAACGTCAATGAATATAAAAGATCTGGTGTCGAAAGAAAAAATCAGTAAGAGATCTAAACAGAAGGGGCCGTGATGCATCACTCTCTTAGGTGAACCCCAAAGTGTACCCCGAGATTTTTTGAAGAGTGGTTGTTTTTACTAGAAGCCTTGTGGGATATGGCTCCCCGGGACGGGCTCGAACCGCCGACCTAATGATTAACAGTCAATTTTTATTTGGTATCAATCCGTATCAATTAAACTCAAAATTCTTTATATCCCTTGCTACATATGGATTGCTAGGTTAATTGATATTTCATGGGCTATCATTTATTATCACATGTATACATAAAAATTGGTACCAAAATAGGTACCAAGAATAACTAGGTGCTGCATGAAATTTATCGATAGCTTTATCAAAAATTTAAAATCTGAAAAAAGCTGGTATGAGAAAATAGAATCAAGTGGTTTAGGCATACGTGTTATGCCCAGCGGAAGCAAATCGTGGATCTACCGATTTACCTTAAACGGCAAAAGACAAAAAATGACTTTGGGGAAATACCCTGCCGTGACTCTGAAGCAAGCAAGAGAATTACTCTTCAATGCTCAGAGCCTTAAAGAAGAGGGAATTAATCCGATTGAACATCACAAGCAGGCAAAATCAAGGGATGTCTACACCGTAGAAAAATTATTTAATACGTGGTATGCGCGTTATGTAGAAAAGCATCACAAAAAACCTTTGCAGATCAGAAAACAAATTGACAGGGATATTATTCCCTTGCTTGGTGATATGGAGCTCAATGCCATCCAGCCAATGGATATTACCAACGCACTGGATGGCATTGTTTCCCGAGGTGCGCCGGTGCATGCAAACAGGGTACTGAGTTCAGTAAAACAAGCATTTAATTATGCGGTTAGTCGTGGTGCAATGTTGATGAACCCTGCCAATAATATCCGTGCACGTGATATCGGTGGACTTGAAAAACCAAGAGAGCGCAATTTAAAGCTGGAAGAAATTAAGGCAATCTGGCAATTCCTCAATAGTGAGGACTGTCATATGTCGTTACAAACAAGAGCTGCTGTCAAAATCATTATCCTTACTGGTGTCAGAACTGCTGAAATACGCCTGGCAACCTGGGATGAATTTGATTTTGATAATGCTCTTTGGACGATACCACCAGAAAATACAAAAGGGGGTATTATGGTTAAAGTTCATCTGGCCACACCGGTTTTAGCCATTCTTAGGCAATTAAAAGAAGTTACTAGCACTCAATATGTATTGCCTGGCAAGATTGCCGATAAGCCATTGGATGAAAATGCCCTACCTCGTGCTATACGCCGGATTCATGACCGAGTTGGTATCCCAGCCTGGACAGCGCATGATCTGCGCCGAACGTTTGCTACCCAACTTGGCGAAACGCTGCATATTGATCCAGTGGTGATTGAAAAGTGTCTTGGTCATAAAATGCCGAGAATCATGGCTACTTACAATAAAAATGAAATGCTGCACCAGCGACAGGAGGCTCTTGAAAAGTGGGCTAAGTGTATTCAGAATCTGGTACAGCAAGTTCAACATGATCAACAAGAATAATATTTGTATGGCAAATCTAAGCAATTCAAACAAGGAAATGAAATTATCATGGTTAGTAATCTGGCAATTTTTGAACAATATAAAATTCGTCGTTTATATGATGAAGAAAATGAAGTTTGGTATTTTTCTGTTGTTGATATTATTCAGGCATTGATTGAGCAGCCAGAATACCAATTAGCCAGGAAATATTGGAATAAGCTCAAAGAACGTTTACGTAAAGAAGGAAATGAGTCGGTGACAAATTGTCACCGACTGAAATTAGAAGCGGCTGATGGCAAGAAATACCTCACTGACTTGGCTTCCGCCGAAGTGATTTTACGTCTTGTTCAATCAGTACCCAGTCCAAAAGCCGAGCCTATCAAATTATGGCTCGCAAAAGTAGGCTATGAACGAATGCAAGAAATGGCTGATCCATCCCGCTCACTCGATCGAGCAAGGGAAACTTGGCAAAAGCATGGCTACAGCGAAAAATGGATACAGCAACGCATGATGGGACAGGAGACTCGCAATAAACTCACTGATTATTGGAAAGAGCATGGTATTGAAGAGTCGAAAGAATTCGCCATTTTAACCAATATCATTCATCAAGAATGGGCAGATATTAGCGTTAACGATCACAAAAAAGCAAAGGGACTCAAGTCTCAAAACTTGCGCGATCATATGAGTGAAGCTGAGCTTATTTTCACAGCTTTAGCAGAGTTATCCACCCGACAAATTGCTGAAACAACCAATGCTACTGGCATGAAGGAAAACAAAAAAGCCAGTAAACAAGGCGGTGGTATTGCAAAGAAGGCTCGCATGGAGTTAGAAGAAAAAACAGGACAAAAGGTTGTGACTGCAGATAATTTTCTTAAGCCTAAAAAATCGTTATCCAAGGATGATAACTAATCCATTAAACAACGATTTTAAGAAAGCAAAGCTCATATAGTCACCTGACTAAATTGATGTGATTATGAATACGTTCATGACAGAATTTTTTGGGTTAAAAGGATCTGGCATAGAAAAAGCAGGTAATCTACCTGCTTTATTGCCGTATCAATTAACCAATTTGCTGTTTTATCTTTTGGCTAATCCAATGATTAACGGTTTCAACATGCCAGGCAAGTGTTGTACCGTTCAGTTTAATTGGCTCAGGGAACTTGCCACTGGTCCACCACCGTCTTAGCGTCAGCCGGTTTCGCCCAATCAATTTTTCCAGATCAGTGATGAATAAAATTTGTTGCCGTATTTTATTTTGATTTGTGTGCATGATGAATTCTCCATTTCTTATTGTCTGGCATTTTTATAGTGAGCTTTCCACTGGCCCTTCAGCTCCATGTCGATAATGGTTGTGAACAACCTCAGAAGATTGACCTCTACATTCGAGTTGTTGGGCAAACAACCCTGATCATAAATGGCCTGTAAATGTTGGGCTGAAGAATTGGATAAATTTGCAATTCGTTGTAATGGGTAAGCGGTAGAATCAAGCAGATACTGAATAACACCCTTGTAAATGCTTATTTTTTGATCGGTATACATGCATCATACTCCTGTAAAACAAGTGTTAAGCCCTGTTTGTCTTTATTTTAATTACAAACAATCTCATGCAGCGAAACCAATATTAAAACGATAATAAAAATATTATCAATAGTGTTTTATAAGAAATTTATCTTAATATAAGATATGATATTGAATGATATCAATTTATATGTTACATTTTTTGAAATTAACCGATCCAGGATAACATCATGTCAAAGGGACCTTATCAAGCGTTCGCTAATAGGCTGATTCAAACCTTGAAAGACAAGGGGCATACCGCTTCACGATCTCCGAAAGGCATTTGTATTCGAACGCTGGCTGAATTTACCGGTGCATCTGAGCAGATCTGCCGGCGTTACATCAGAGGAGATGCGCTTCCTGATTTTGAAAAAGTGAGCAAAATTGCAAATCAACTTGAGATAAAACCAGGCTGGCTGCTGTTTGGGGATGAAGAAACACCCGTATCTAAAGAAACAGTTCTCGATGATATCCTTTTGCATTATCTTTTAAAACAAAGTCACCGGCTGTACCAGAATACGCCCGTCAGTGATAACGATTACGCCGATTTTGTGTTAGGATTGATCAAGGAGGTGCGTTCTATAGACACTCCGAAAGAAAATTTAATAAAAATCATTGATCTCGCCATTGGTTCGATTTCATCCTATGAGAAAAATCGCCATCGGCATGATCAATTTGTTTGAGATGTTACGGCAAATGGATGTAGCAACTGTAGAAGTCATTCTTCACCCCAAGGCAAAGAATTATTTGTTTGAGCATTTTCAAACACTGCGCCGGATATTTTCCGATGTGCTTGGTCAGATCGAAACCGATTACCTGTCCATTGCCCTAATTAACGAAGCAAACCAGTTATTCTTTTTATCTTCACATCCGTCTGTTGAGCAAAATTTGATTGAACATAACCTTTGGGTTCATGACGGTAACTTTCAACCTGCATTTATCTATCAGGATGAACCTCGCTTATGGGCTGATCTCTATCATCCTGAATATGCACAACAGCTTTACTGTTACAAACAAGCTGATCAACGACTTGCAAGTGGATTTTCCATGCCCACTGATTATGCTGGATATCGTGTTGTGTTTTCCTTTGGCTTCAGGTCAGCGGATATAATCATAGAGCAACAAGTTCCGAATCAGCTCAAGAAATTTATGGCCATGGGTAATTTTTGCTTGCGAAAAATAATAGAGTCCATTCCTATGCTGGATAAAACCAAGTTTTCAAGCTCAAAGCCACATTTACGATTAATTACTAACAATAAGGTGCCTTATGAAAACACTACTGGATAAAGACGATCCCATATTACGGCAAACAGCAGATCCTGTCACAGAGACAGAATTTGGCAGCAATTGGCTAAGAGAATTGGTTAAGAACTTATTTTCAATTATGGCAGCCAAAGGGGCGGTGGGTGTCGCGGCACCCCAAGTTGGGATCAGCAAACGAGTTATTGTTTTTGGTACTGCATACACCAAGCGTCGCAAGCCTGAACATCCTGTTCCTGATACGGCACTGATTAATCCAGCATTCAAGATTCTGTCTGATGAAATTCAAACGGGTTATGAAGGCTGCCTGAACTGCGATGAGCTTATGGGGGAAGTTCCTAGGGCAATGGAGATAGAATATACCGGCTTTGACGTGGATGGAAATCAGGTAAGTAAAAAAGCCTCCGGACTGGAAGCAAGAATCCTTCAGCATGAAGTTGATCATCTCAATGGGTTTTTATTTTTTGATCATGTGGAAGATAAAGACAGTTTAACGACCATGACTGAATTACAAAACAAGGTATAGACATGATGAAACATCAAACTCGAATCCTTTTGGCGGGTACTTTGGGTAATCTGATTGAATCCTTTGACATGGCTATTTGTGGATTGTTGTCGGTTTATCTGGCCAAATATCTAATGGGTGATGCGGCCATTGGATTAGTATTGGTGTTTCTAACCTTTTTTGCCGGCTACTTGGCTAGACCGATTGGAGCCATGGTGATGGGGTTGTTGTCGGATATGTATGGCCGGAAAATTATTCTGGCAGCCTCCATCCTGACCATGGGCATCTCAACCACCTTAATTGGCTTCATACCCCCCAGCAGCACCATCGGTATCGCATCCGTATGCCTGTTGTTCATTCTCAGAATTATCCAAAGTTTCTCCTGTGGTGCTGAATATCTTAACTCCTCTGCTTATTTGGTCGAGAATGCTGAAGACAGCAATAAAGGTTATTCTGGTAGTTGGGCATCCTTTGGTGCGATGTCTGGATTGATGATTGCTTCAGTTGTTGCGCTGACAGTATCTTGTTTTGTCAAAAAATATCCAGATATGGAGTGGTTCATCTGGCGGATCCCTTTCGTATTAGCCTTGCTTGGTTCATCGGTCGGCCTTTACATAAGATTGTGCATCCCTGAAAGCATGGAATACATCATGTATTACGCTGAAAGGCCAAAGCCACGCTTTAGAAATTTATTTGGCAAATCTTTTTCCTACATAAAAAACAACCGACTCCAAGCTTTACATGTTTTCTTCTTAAGTTGTCTTGGCGTTACTACCACCTTTCAAATTTACATCTATGGCCCTATGCAAGCACATCTCTCTGGCAATTTCGCCGACCAGGATATTATGATTTCTAATATCATATCGTT
Organism: Legionella sp.; assembly: GCA_002863045.1. Classification (GTDB taxonomy): domain Bacteria; phylum Pseudomonadota; class Gammaproteobacteria; order Legionellales; family Legionellaceae; genus Legionella_C. The sequence continues at coordinate 65,101 of PKDH01000014.1, read as the reverse complement.
GGTTGTGTTGCTGTGTGTCTTTCCAATGATTGGGCGATTGTCGGATAAAATTAATCGGGAAAAAATTGTCATTACAGCAAGCTTAGGATTTCTATTGTTGTCCCTGCCTTTTTTCTATTTACTCTCCCATGGAGATTTACACCAGCTGATCCTGAGCCAGGCTTTAATTGCTATTCCCGCAGGAGCTTATTATGCAACCGTACCAGTTATGTTAGCAGAGATGTTCCCCATTAGCCTACGTTGTACTGTTTTATCGGTACTTTATGCCATTGCAGCGAGTTTATCAGCAGGTCTTGCTCCCTTGATTTCATTGATACTGGTAAAGAAAACTGAACTCGCATCTTCGCCATCCATTTTAGTATTTGTTCTTGCCGCGGCGACATTTATAACAATGGGTTTGAAGCACACCAAAAGAAACATCGGGTATCAACGTGATGCTCTAAATACTCGTTCAGTTTAAGCAAATATTTTTTAAGTGCAGTTTTTCTTATAAATGGCAATGTTAAAATAAATTTAACAAATTTATTTGTTGATGCATAATTCACATTTATTTTATGCAGTAGCTTCTTATCTAACAGTAATACAATGACATTAAAAACTGGCAGATTAAACTTTCTTGGATTACAAATATATCAGATGATTCCATGTTAGAAAAACTAGAACAACATCAAATCAAAATTTATTTACTATGTTTTGGGGCGGGCCTTGCTTTAGGGTTGATATCGACCAATCAAACCTCCCCATTAGAAAAATTTCTGGAACCTGCAATTGCAATATTGCTTTACACCATGTTTTGCCAAATTCCATTTAAACAGCTGCTTGACGGATTTCAAGAAAAACGCTTTTTGCTTGCGCTCATGACCGTCAATTTTATATTAATACCTCTCTTAATTGCAGGAGTATCCCGTTTTCTACCCGACTCAGAATCTATTCGCTTTGGCATTTATCTGGTCTTGCTAACTCCTTGCGTTGATTATGTCATTTTTTTCACAAAGGCAGGGAAAGGTGATGAGAAACTGATGCTGGCCAGCACGCCATTGCTGTTGCTGGCGCAAGTCTTGTTGCTTCCTTTTTATTTGTGGTGGTTTATGGGAAAAGATATAGTTGATTTAATCGATATTAAACCATTTATCGCCTCCTTTTTATGGTTGATCCTTATCCCTCTGGCTCTGGCAATCCTATCCGAATGGTGTGCAAAAAAATCGAAAATAGGTAAAAGCTATCTTAATTTTACAGCATGGCTGCCTGTTCCAATGATGGGTGCCGTTTTATTTGTAGTTGCTCAATCAGAAATTAATAGAGCCTATAGCCATGGTTGGACAAACATAGGATTAATCCCATTATACTTTTCCTATATGATTGTCGCGGGAGTGTTGGCATGGCTGGCTGGACGAGTCTTTAAACTCCCTGTTAAACAGGCTCGAACAGTATGCTTTAGTGCGGCGACAAGAAATTCCCTGGTTGTCTTGCCGCTTGCTTTAAGTCTTGCCGATGAAACCAAAGCATCGATTGCTGCGGCTGTCATTGTTACTCAAACGATGACAGAACTTTTAGGAGAGCTTGTTTATATAAGGGCTATACCTTTCTTGATTTCTGGTTCAGTAAGTCGTCATTTGGATTAAAACCATCTGAAAAAACTTATTTTATCGTCTCTTTTGTTGCCAATGACAGCATAACCTTAATCTGTTAGATTTAAAGTAATATCAAATAAAATCAAGAAATTAAGAGTAAAAACCAAATGGTGGCAAAGCATCTACGCTTGATTGTTTTTTTCTGGATTGCCTTAATAGCATGCCAGGCATGGGCACAGGGACTGCTGTCTTTTCAGGAGGCATTAAAACTGACGTATCAAAACAACCCTGAATTACAGGCCCAGATTCAAGAAGCAGAGCAGGCAAGAGGACAATTCATCCAGGATGGCTTATGGTTAAATCCTTCATTAATGCTTGAAGTTGAAAATTTTGCCGGTTCTGGCGAGAAGGATGGATTTGAGTTTGCAGAAACAACGCTATCTGTAAATCAACCGATTCCTTTGGGAGGCAAAAGAGGCTGGCTGCAAAAGGCAAGCTGTGCTCGCTATGAGTTCATGCGCACTGCCATTTTACGCAAAAAAGCCGAACTGTATATAGGCGTAGGTAGCGCTTACGTCAACGCCTATTACGCCACTCAGTGGCATCGGGTAACTCAAAAATTGACTCGATTAAACCAAGATATCGTTAATGATATCAATCGCCGCCAAAAAGCAGGGGCCAGTGCTGAGCTTGATTTGCGACTTGCAGAAGTTGCCTTGGGTGAAGCGCGCATTCAGCAAAGTCGCGCATATCGACAAATCAAAAAACAGTATGCTTTGCTCGAACGATGGGTCGGGAAAGATACTTTATCCATCAAAACACTGGTGGATAAGGGGCTACCCCATCACGACATAGCCTGGCCTTCTATTGAAAAGTCAATCGACACAAGTACGTTTATCAGGGAAAAAACAACTGAGCTTTTAGCCAAGCGCATTGCAATCACCTCTGTAAAAAAAGACATTTGGCCTACCATGCAATTGCAAATGGGCGTCAGGCATTTTTCATTTAATAATGATGATGCGCTGGTTGCTTCTGTTAACTCTGTAATGCCGGTATATGACCGCAATCAAGGCAAGATAATATCTGCAGAAGCGGCCTACACCCAGACTTTGCAAAATTTAAGAGCGACAAAATTGCGCCTTCACCAGGAGTTAACTGCAGCCTTTCTTGATTTGCGTCAAAACACTGAAGAATCAGAGCGGGTAAAAAAAGAATTATTACCCACGGCTCAAAAAGCTTCCGAGCTTGCCATACAAGGGTATCAAAAAGGATTATACACTTATGTTGAGCTTTCCAATGCCATGCGTCTTTTGTTCGAAGAGGAGCGTCACTATCAACAAGCGCACGCAAAACGGGATATTGCAATGATTCAGATTACAGGACTACTAAGCAAGGGAGTCTCCTAACATGTTGATACAAATAACAACTGCAGCATTATTGTTTGTTGCGGCTTTATCGGGCGCGTATGCCGGAGCTGGACACAAGGTGAATGCCGAACATGCAGATCACGCTGAGCATGCTAATGAAAAAGTCGTGCGTCTGTCTGCCGATGTTATGAAGCGCTACCAAATAGAATTGGCTGAGGCAGGCCCGCAAACTTTGGAAATCACGCGCGAAATATTGGGAAAAATCGTCCCCAATGCCAATAAAACCATATACATTTATCCCCGCTACGGGGGCATTGTTAAGAAAATGACCAAATTTTTGGGCGACAAAGCGCGTGAAGACGAATTATTGGCAACCATTGAAAGCAACCAGACCTTGCAAACCTATGATGTGAACGCACCTTTTTCCGGATTTGTTGTAAAAAAAGAAGCCAACCCAGGCGAGTTTGTAAAAACGGGTAGCCCTATCTATCAACTGGCTGATTTATCCACCGTCTGGGTGCATTTATTTATCTACCGAGAAAATGCAGCGTTGATTAAAAAAGGACAGTCTGTGGTGATTTACGATAAAAGCAAGCCCGATAAATCCGCAAACAGCCAAATCGATTATGTCTCTCCTTTAGGCGTTGAGCATAACCAAACCATGAGGGCAAGAGCGGTTCTAGACAATGATCCAGAAAATTTAACCTGGTTGCCAGGACTGTACGTCAACGCCCGGGTGGTGATAGAGAAAAAGCACGTACCTGTCGCCGTGAAAAATGAAGCAGTCCAAACTTTTGAAGGTAAAAACGTTGTGTTTGTTAAAACGGAAGAAGGGTTTGAGCCCAGAGCCTGTCAGCTTGGATTGGAAGGTAAAGAGTATACAGAAGTCTTAAGTGGCCTTAAGACTGGAGAAGTTTATGTGGCTAAAAACAGTTTTATATTGAAAGCAGAATTGGAAAAAGACAGCGCATCACACAGTCATTAGGGATATTTATGCTTAAAGGGATTTTACAGTTTTCTATCAAGCAGCGATGGCTGATATTTGTAGCTGTATTCTTCGTGATTTGTCTGGGTATTTATAATTATACCCGTCTTCCGATTGATGCAGTCCCAGATATTACCAACGTTCAGGTTCAGATTAATACGGAATCGCCAGGTTATACACCCCTCGAAGTGGAACAACGCATCACTTATCCCATCGAAATTATTATGAGCGGATTACCCAAACTTGACTATACTCGCTCTTTGTCACGTTATGGCTTGTCTCAAGTCACCGTCATATTCAATGAAGGCACGGACATCTACTTTGCCAGACAGCTCATCTCCCAACGCTTGCAAGCGGTTAAAAACAAACTGCCGGAGGGCATCAATCCCATGATGGGGCCAATCTCGACAGGGCTTGGTGAAATTTATATGTATAAGCTTAAAACAAGCAACCCGGATAAATTTACACCTACAAAATTAAGAACCATTCAAGACTGGATTATCCGCCCGCAACTGCGCAATGTGCCAGGGGTTGCCGAAGTGAACGCCATTGGTGGTTATACCAAGCAATATCAAGTCTCGCCGAATTTAAAAAAATTGATTCGATTTGGCTTGACGTTGGAAGATATCGAGAACGCTTTAAAGAAAAACAATGACAACGTCGGAGCTGGATATATTGAGAAAAAGGGTCAGCAATTTTTAATGAGGGCACCGGGGCAGTTAAAAAGCAATGCGGATATTGAGCGGGTGGTGGTTAAAACCATTGACGGGGTACCGATTCATATAGAAGACATCGCTGATGTTACGATTGGTCATGAGCTGCGCCAAGGGGCGGGCCTTGCCGCGGGTTCCGAAACGGTCATTGGAACAGTTGCCATGATTATCGGGGAAAACAGCCGTATTGTTGCCGAGGACATTCACAAGGCTTTGCAAAAAATCAATGAGACCCTGCCAGACGGCGTGGAGGCCGTGCCGGTTTATAACCGCATGAATCTGGTTAATGCCACTATCAAAACGGTCACCAAAAACCTTACTGAGGGTGCGTTGCTTGTGATTGTGGTGTTGTTTTTGTTTTTGGGTAATTTCAGAGCGGCACTGATTACAGCACTGGTCATACCCATCACGATGCTAATGACCATTAGCGGCATGGTTCAATACGAAATCAGCGCCAATCTCATGAGCCTTGGCGCGCTTGATTTTGGTTTAATTGTGGATGGGGCGGTCATTATCGTTGAAAACTGTATTAAAAAGCTGTCATGGCAGCAGCACAGCTTGTCGCGGAAACTGACCCTGCAAGAACGGCTTGATACCGTATTAGAAAGTGCTAATGAAGTCATTCGACCCAGTCTTTTTGGCGTATTGATTATTACCATTGTCTATTTTCCCATACTGACTTTAACCGGTGTTGAAGGCAAGATGTTTCGCCCAATGGCACAGACGGTGATTATTGCACTGCTTTCTTCCATTGTTCTTTCAGTAACTTTTGTGCCGGCCTCTCTTTCTATTGCTCTATCTGGGCGAATTAGTGAACAAACCAACCGCATCGTATTGTTTTTCAGAAATATGTATAAGCCAACCTTGTTGTTTTGTTTTAAAAACCGGGTATGGGTAAACTTGCTATCTTCAGGGCTTGTCATAGCCAGCCTGCTTTTGGCAATAAACATGGGCGGTGAATTTATTCCAAGCCTGGATGAAGGTGATATTGCCTTGCATGCCTTACGAACACCATCAACCAGTCTGTCGCAATCCATTGACATGCAAAAACATATTGAAACGATTGTAGAACGTTTCCCTGAAGTGAAGCTGGTCTATTCTAAAATAGGAACGGCGGATGTGGCCACCGATCCCATGCCGCCTAATGTCGCAGATACCTTTGTTATTTTAAAACCAAGAGCACAATGGCCTAATCCCGATAAACCCAAGACAGCTCTAATCAAAGAGATTAAAGCGAAACTGGTTAAGGAACCTGGGAATAAATATGAATTTACCCAGCCCATTCAAATGCGTTTTAATGAACTGATTTCGGGCATTCGTGCCGATGTGGCCATCAAGATTTATGGTGATGATTTGGAGAAACTGCTTTTACTTGCCAAAGAGGTGTTTAAAGTTGTTAATCCGGTAGAAGGGGCAGCGGATACCCGAATCGAGCAGGCCAGTGGTTTGCCGACCATTACCATACACATTGACCGTAAAAAATTGGCCTTATATGGCCTGAACATGCTGGATGTGCAAAACGCGGTAGAAACGGCATTAAGCGGGCGTGTTACAGGCCTTGTCTATCAAGAAGATCAGCGATTTGAGCTGGTGATTCGGCTCAAAGAACAAGAGCGCAAAGAGAAAGATATTTTATCCAAAATCTTCATTAAGCTTCCGCCTAAAGAAGATGGAATAAAACATTTTATTCCCTTAAGCGAAGTTGCCTCTTTAGATGAGAAGCTTGGACCCAATCAAATCAGTCGTGAAAATGGTAAGCGGCGCATTTTTATCTCTACCAACGTGCGTGACAGGGATTTGCGTTCGTTTATTGATGAGATACAGGCCAAGATCAAAAACAAGGTGAGCCTGCCGGCAGGATACTGGATTGATTATGGTGGAGAGTTTGAGCAAATGACTTCAGCAGTTCAACGTTTAACTTTTGTTGTTCCGGTTACCTTATTGTTGATTTTTGTGCTGTTGTTTATGGCGCTTCAAAGCAAACACGATACCATCGTCGTCTTTAGCGGCATTCCACTGGCACTAACCGGTGGGATATTTGCTTTATGGATAAGAGGTATTCCATTATCCATTTCCGCTGGTGTCGGGTTTATTGCTTTATCAGGGATTGCGGTCTTAAATGGACTGGTCATGATTAGTTTTATTACCAATTTAAGAAAACAAGGCAATACGCTGGTTTATTCGATTATCAGAGGAGCGCTGGCCAGGTTAAGACCTGTATTAATGACAGCTCTTGTGGCCTCTCTTGGTTTTGTTCCGATGGCCTTATCAACCGGAACAGGCGCTGAGGTACAAAGACCGCTGGCGACGGTCGTTATAGGCGGCATCCTTTCGTCCACCTTTTTGACGCTTTTGGTTTTACCGGGCCTTTATTGTTGGGCGCATAAGTCGTTTGAAAAAAATAATAAAAAGTAGTTACAAGTCATTTCATAAATAACTGAAACAAAATCTGTTGACTTAAAAGCTAAGGATGCAAACTATGGATGCGAGTGAAAAGAGCAGCCAGGATTCTAAGGAAAAGCGGTTGTTCCTTGCCGTTTCGGTGAATATTGCCCTGACTGTCGCACAGGTTGCCGGGGGGCTTATTTCCGGCAGTTTATCACTCATTTCGGATGCGCTTCATAATTTCAGTGATGCTGCCTCACTACTTCTAGCTTTGCTTGCTGTAAAAATTGGTCAAAAAAAGCCTGATTTATCAAAAACATTTGGGTATCAGCGAGCAGAGACAATTGCTGCGTTAATCAATTTTACAACGTTAATTATTATCGGTTTGTTTTTAATGTATGAAGCGGTTGTTCGATTTGTTTTTCCAGAGCCCATTTCAGGATGGATGGTTGTAATCATTGCAATCATTGCCTTATTTATCGATGTAATCACTGCCATGCTCACTTATAAACAATCTAAAAAGAGCATGAACATTAAGGCCGCGTTTTTGCACAATCTAACAGATGCCTTAGCCTCAGTTGGTGTGATTGTAGCAGGTGTTTTTATCCTGTTATACAACTGGTTATGGGTGGATGCTGCAGTCACGTTTCTCATCTCAGCTTATGTTTTATGGCAAGGACTTCGTGAAATTCCCAAGGCCATTCATTTACTTATGGAGGGAGCGCCATTTGAGGTTGATATCGCTGAAATAATACACGGTGTTGAGCGCTTAGGTGGCGTGAAAGAATTGCACCACGTTTATGTTTGGCAAGTCAATGAGCAATTAAACGCGCTTGAAGCGCATGTGGTTGTTGAAAATCACCTTGATAACGCTTCGTTAAAAAAGGAGATAAAGCAGTTATTAAAACAAAAATATCATATCGGACATTCTACTTTGGAATTTGAATGAAGGCTGGTTGTTAGTTCTTTGGCATGAAACACTATTGTCTCATATTCGGTGGCAATACTTGAGGCCTCTAGTGTCAATCAATAGATTTTATGGTTTTAGGGATTCTTTAAAAATTTCAAAAGCTTCTCTGATAACATAAAGACCAATAGCAAAGCCCACAATCAAATCCGGGTAGCGTGATTTTGTTAACAAAACCAAAATACCAGAAAAAATAACGCCTATGTTGGCAACAACATCCGCTCTCGTAAATATCCAGGTAGCACGAAGATGTACTTCGCCATTACGAAATTTTTTAAGAAGTTTCAATACAATGGTGTTTATAATCAGTGACATACAAGCCACCACTATCATAAGGCTACTTTCAGGAGAGCTTCCATACCATGCGCGTCGTCCTACTTCAAATAAAACGCCTAACCCTAAGAAGCATAACAATCCTCCGCTAGTGACGGCTATTATTTTTTTTAATTTAGCTGAGCGGCCTACCGCTATTAGTCCAAGAGAGTATGCAAAAGAGTCGGCAAGCATGTCAAAAGAATCAGCAATAAGCGCCGTAGATTGGGCGATAATCCCAGCAGTGAGTCCTACCACAAACATCAGTGCATTTAATATCAGAGCGATAGTTAGTGTCTTTCGTTCTGATTTTGTTGTGGCAACTTGTTGGCATCCGCAATTAGTCATTTACTTACTTCAATTAGTAACGGTTAGTCTCAATTCATCAACTTATGTTTTAGTATGGCAGTTGGAGTCGGCATAGTTCGATTTTTTTATCATTTTAATAGTTTACCATGTAGATATTTTTATGCGAATACATGTATTCAGACCTAAGTGTTCCCCAGCTGAGATTCGATCAAGAAAGGTTTTTAAAGAGAGGGTCTAATCCAGTAGAAAAAAACACCAAATCAAATATTATCTGCTATATTAAAAACGTAGTTTTAGAACAAGAATCTATTTTTCATTGCGATGCCTTTTTTGGCTAAAAAATATCAGAAGAATGCGATAAGGGAAATTATGGAGAGGGAAAGGGAAGTCGTCATTATAACAGGCAGCAGTGGCTTTATTGGTTCTACTTTAATCAAGCAGTTAAAAAATAGCTTCGCACTGATTGGTTTTGACAAAATATCTTCTCGCGTCCCACCAGTAGAAGCCGAATGCGTATGCATTGATCTTACGTCTGAGGATGCTATAAAAAAAGCGTTCGACAGGGTACGTATAGCTTATGGTGAACGCATTGCCTCGGTGATTCATCTTGCAGCGTATTATGATCTAACCGGTGAGCCAAGTCCTCTTTATGAAGAAATAACGGTGCAAGGAACTAAGATGCTTTTAAAGCATCTGCAAAATTTTAAAGTAGAACAATTTATCTTCACCAGTACCATGCTGGTGCATGCTCCCACAAAACCAAATCATCCTATTAATGAAGAATCCCCACTTGACCCACGTTGGCCTTACCCCATGTCTAAAGTAGAAACAGAGGCGTTAATTCGCAAGCAACATGGAAATATTCCCATAGTGATTTTGCGGCTTGCTGGTGTGTATAATGACATGTTGCACAATCCTTTTTTGGCACAACAAATTTCAAGAATATACGAAAATCAAATATTGAGTCATTTTTTTCCGGGCGACATTCATCATGGACAATCATTTATACATTTGAAAGATGCATGCCAAGCATTTAATCAATTGATATATAAGCGAAAAGAATTACCCTCAGAACTTGTGTTATTGCTCGGTGAGCCTGAAACAATGAGTTATGATGAATTGCAACAGACTATTGCTCAACTGTTGGTTAATAAACATTGGCCTACGACAGAAATACCGAAAAATATAGCAAAAACAGGCGCTTGGATTGAAGATAAAGTGTTAGAAGAAGAGCCCTTTATTAAACCCTGGATGGTTGATTTTGCAGATGATCATTATGAACTCGACGTTGCCAAGGCAAGGGATGTATTAGATTGGCAGCCAAAACATTCTCTTCGCGATACATTACCAACCATAATTAGCAATTTAAAAGAAAACCCGAAAAAATGGTACCAGGAAAACAAATTGAATTCGGCTTTGGTCGCTATTGACAGTAAAAGCTCTACTTTTTCATCTTCTTCTGCAAAAAAAAGTGAAGCAGAAGGATTTACAGAAAAGCTTCATTCATCACGTGAAAATGAAAATATGTTAGCCCAAATGCATCGCAAAACCTTATGGGTGCATTTTGTCAATATTGGACTCGGTGCCTGGTTAATCGCAAGTGCTTTTGTTTTTGGTTTACTGGATACTACGAGAGTTTTCAGCTCATCAGTTTTGCAAGTGACATCAGAGCGCGGTCTTTTTTCTCCGATATATCGCGATATGGCTGCGGGAATTAATGATATTGCAAGTGGTTTTTTAATTATGTTGTTTGGTATCCTTTCGTTATGGCGGAAAACAAACTTAGCTCAATGGATGAACACATTTGTTGGGTTATGGCTTTTATTTGCATCCTTAATTTTTTGGACGCCAAATGCAGGGGCTTATAATAATGATTTGATTGTGGGTATGCTTGTTATCGGGCTTTCAATTCTTGTTCCCATGATGCCTGGTATGAGCATGGAAGGAATGATGGATACCAAGGCCATACCTCCAGGATGGACGTACTCTCCATCCACCTGGACACAGCGTCTTCCAATGATCGTTTTGAGTTTAATTGGATTTTTGATAGCACGTCATCTGACAGCTTACCAACTCGGTCATGTTGACGCTGTATGGGAGCCCTTCTTTCCCGGCAAAGGCGAATTAAATGGCACAGAAACCATCATCACCTCTGATGTTTCAAAAGCATGGCCTGTTCCCGATGCGGGGTTAGGGGCTGTGAGTTATGCTATCGAAATCCTTATGGCTTGCATGGGTAGCAAAACAAGGTGGCGTACCATGCCATGGATGGTTACGTTTTTTGTTATACTGGTTGCACCTCTAGGGGTTGTCAGTATTTATTTCATTGTGATTCAACCTATTGTCATCGGAACCTGGTGCACTTTATGTCTTATTGCAGCTTTAGCCATGTTGCTCATGATTCCTTTTGCTATTGATGAAATTATAGCAATGGGCCAGTTCCTTTTATGGAGTAAACGCCAAGGAAAGCCCTTCTGGCGGACGTTTTTCAAAGGAGGTGCAATGGAAGGGGGTTCTGAGATGACAGCTGATACACTTACATCTCCTCAATCAGCACTTAAAGATATGGATCTTGGCTTGACATATCCTTGGACATTAAATGCAAGCATCGTGATAGGTTTATTACTCATGTTTACCCGCCTGATTTTTGGAACCTCGGGAATGATGGCAGATAGCGATCATCTTGTTGGCTCTCTTATTATAACCGCCAGTGTTATCGCCTGGGCTGAAGTGGTCAGACCGCTTCGGTTTGTTAATGTGTTCTTTGGTGCCTGGCTTATCATTGCACCCTGGCTATTGTCTGGATCTTCTTTGTTGGCCTCGTGTTTTGGGGTGGTTTTTGGCATTGTGCTTATCGCCTTAAGTCTTCCACGAGGGCGTCGTAGTCAAGAGCATTATGGAGGCTGGGATAAGTATATTGTGTGAATACAAAGTTATTTACACAATACAGTCTATTCTGAAGAAAATTAAATAATATTAGCAGGATAAAAATATGTATATTGATGCTCTTTCTCGACTTGATAAGGCTGCTTCATATTGCGATATTGACTCAGAAGCTATCGAAAAACTCAAACATCCTAAGTTTTGTCTTGAAACCTCTCTTCCCGTTCGAATGGATGATGGGGAATTAAAAATATTTACGGCTTACAGGGTTCACCACAATGACAGCCGTGGTCCCATGAAAGGTGGTATCCGTTTCCACCCAAACCTCAACCTGGATGAATTGAAAACTCTTGCTTTATGGATGACCATAAAATGTGCTGTTATAGATGTTCCCTTTGGTGGCGCAAAAGGTGGGATAATCGTTGATCCAAAATCTTTATCACGTATGGAATTAGAACGATTAAGTCGAACTTATATTGAATTCATTGCAGATTTCATTGGACCAGATAAAGATATACCCGCGCCTGATATGTATACTAATGAAATGATCATGGGTTGGATGATGGATGAGTACGCTACCATTGTACGTCAAAAAATTCCGGCAGTTATCACAGGCAAACCTATTTCACTAGGGGGAAGTCAGGGCCGCCTGAGTGCAACTGGCTTTGGTGGCTATCAATGCATTAAGATGCTTCAGAAAAAGAAAAAATGGAACCCTTCAGAAACGCGGGTTGCCGTTCAAGGTTTTGGCAATGCGGGCCAGAGTATAGCAAATCTGCTCTATCAAAACGACTATAAAATCATTGCAATAAGTGATTCAAAAGGAGGAATATATAAAGCAGAAGGCATTAATATACCTCGCATGATTGAAATAAAAAACAGCGCCAAAGAAGTGCAGTCCATTTATTGTAAAGAATCGATTTGTGATCTCGCAAAGGGAGCCACAATCACAAATGAAGAATTATTGGCGCTGGATGTTGATTTACTCATCCCGGCGGCAACGCAAAATCAAATTACAAAAGAAAATGCAGCAAAAATAAAGGCGCCTGTAATTGTTGAAATTGCAAACGGCCCCACCAGTGTTGAAGCCGATGTAATATTGCAGAAAAAAGAAATTTTAATTGTTCCCGATATATTAGCAAACGCAGGCGGTGTAGCAGTAAGCTATTTTGAACGGATACAGAATAAATCAAGCTATTATTGGAGTTTAGAAAAAGTTCAAAAAGAGTTGGAAGTTATCATATCCCGTGAATTTAATAATGTTTGTCAGCTGATGGAAAAACACCAAACAAACATGCGACAAGCAGCTTATATTCTTGCTTTAAATCGTTATAATCAAGCTATTAAGGCCCAAGGAACGCGCGGGTATTTTTCAAAATCATAAATCCATATTATTTGGCTGGCTGTGTATATGGTGACTTTTTAAAAACCAGCCGATTATGTTCATGGTTGTTTCTGCTCCTTATTTTGCATCATGCCTGGCGTATTGTTTTGTTTCATGCCATTCATATTTTGTTGCATCATCTGACACATGGGACATCCATTTTTCATCATGCTCATCATTTCATAAGATCTAAAAATCGCAGCAGAAACGGTAAACAAAATCGCCAAAATCGCCAAAATAGAAATAAGGTATCCAAAAAACTTCGCAAGTTTTACACCAGCCCCTTCATTTCGCATAGACCATATTAATAAACTGACGCCAGATGCTATTGCAATTAGCTCCACCGCAATGGCTATTTCAGAAAACATCATCATGATATTAATCTCCATCTGTCTTTCTTTAAAACATAGGTGTGATTCTTTTGAGTTTCAAGAAATCATGATAGATTTAATGCAAGAAGGATATAATCAAAAGGAACGTTATGATGGAAGGCATGATGGGTGGTGGAATGTGGATAGGCGGCATTATTGGAGTTTTGCTTATTGTTCTACTTATTGTAGTTATCATGAAGCTTTTTAAATAAAAGTTAGTGTTAATCTTCATCGGCAACACACAACTGGTCTGAAGATAATCCTTCATTATTTTTGAATTTGCTTTTTTTCCATAGCAAAAAAACCGCAGGAATGACAATCAATGTCAGCAAAGTCGCACTGACCATGCCACCAATCATTGGCGCAGCTATTCGGCGCATGACTTCAGAACCCGTCCCATCTGTTATCATAATGGGCAATAAACCACCAATGATTGCTGATACGGTCATAATAATAGGACGTATACGTAGCAGCGCCCCTTTAATAACTGCCTCTTTAACACCATCTTGCGTTAATGGGCTTTGCTTTTTTTTGTGTTCCTCAAGTGTTTCTTTCAGTGCATGATTTAAATAAACCAACATCACAACACCTATTTCAACTGCAACGCCTGCTAGGGCAATAAATCCAACACCAACGGCAACCGATAAATTGTAATTTAACAAATAAAGCAGCCACACTCCGCCAGTTAATGCTAAAGGCAGAGTCAATAGAATCACAAGTACTTCACCGAGTTGTTTGAAATTGAGATATAAAAGAAAAATTATAATTAATAGCGTTATTGGACCAACCATCATTAATCGCTCTTTTGCGCGCTGCATGTACTCATATTGCCCTGACCAGCTAAGGGAATAACCAGGCTTTAGGGTTAGTTTCTCGGCAATGGTTTTTTGGGCGCGTTTAATGTAGGAGCCAACATCGGTGTCTTTTAAATCAACCAATACCCAACTTGTTAGACGGGCATCTTCGCTTTTTATCACAGGTGGCCCATCGGCAACGAAAATGTCAGCTACCGCCATTAAAGGGATATGTGTGCCAGAAGGTGTGACAATGGGTAATAGTTTTATGTTTTCAACTGAGTCGCGCTCGTTTTGAGGGTAACGAAGGTTGACTGGATAGCGTTCACGCCCTTCAATGGTTTGTGTGACATTCATGCCGCCAATGGCAGTACTGACAACTTCTTGAATATCTTTGATGTTTAATCCAAAACGGGCTGCCGCTTGGCGGTCAATATTAATATTGACATAGCGGCCGCCAGCGGCGCGATCGGCATAAACAGAAGCCGTACCGGGAACATCTGCTAGGATTTGTTCAAGTTGTTTACCTGTTTTTTGCAGCTCAACTAACGATGGACCGGAAATTTTAATACCTACGGGTGTTTTAATGCCCGTAGCTAACATATCAATGCGTGTTTTTATTGGCATCACCCAGGCATTGGTCAGGCCAGGAAATTTAACGAGTCGATTGAGCTCTTCTTTTAACTTATTTGTGGTCATGCCCGTGCGCCATTGACTTTTTGGCTTAAACTGAACCACGGTTTCAATCATGGTTAAAGGAGCAGGGTCAGTTGCGGTTTGGGCACGTCCAATTTTCCCATAGACTGTTTTTACTTCAGGAACACTTTTTATCAGTTTATCTGTAAGCTGTAGTATTTGACGTGCCTTGCCAATCGATATGCCAGGTAATGTGGTTGGCATATACATCCAATCGCCTTCGTCTAACTCTGGCATAAATTCAGAGCCTAAATGAGCAAACGGCCAATAACTGATAATAACCACTATGAGCGTAAGAAGTAGTATGATTTTGGGTGCTTTTAATACTAAATGGATGACGGGCTTATAACTTGCAATGAGAAAGCGATTAATCGGGTTTTTCTTTTCAGCTAAAATCTTTCCACGAATAAAATAGCCCATCAGTACTGGTACCAATGTGATTGAAAGGCCGGCGGCTGCTGCCATGGCGTAGGTTTTGGTATAGGCAAGGGGCGCAAATAATCGTCCTTCTTGTGCTTGCAGTGCAAAAACGGGTAAAAAGCTTAGGGTAATAATCAGTAAGGAGAAAAATAACGGTGGGCCCACTTCCAGTGAAGCCTCTCGAATGACTTGCCATCGGTTTTCATCGGTTAAAGGCGTTTTTTCAATGTGTTTGTGTACATTTTCAATCATCACGATGGTGGCATCAACCATTGCCCCTATGGCTATCGCTATACCGCCTAAGGACATGATGTTGGCATTAATACCTTGAAAATACATAATAATAAAGGCGCACAATATACCTATGGGCAGACTAATCACCACAACCAGTGATGAGCGCATATGAAACAAAAATAAAAAGCAGACTAAGATAACGACAATGGTTTCTTCCACTAATTTGGATTGCAATGTTTCGATTGCACGATGAATTAAACTCGAACGGTTATAAGTCTCAACGATTTTAACCTCTTTGGGTAAGCTTTGTTGTAAGCTTTCCAGTTTTTTCTTAACCGCTTCTATGGTGGTTAAAGCATTTTCTCCCTGGCGCATTATAATGATACCGCCTACGGCTTCGCCTTGACCATTAAGCTCACCAATGCCGCGGCGCATTTCAGGTCCTAAAGTAATCCTGGCAACGTTTGAGAGCAAGATGGGTGTGCCGTGTTCATTGAGTCCAAGCGGAATATTTTTTAAAGCGCGAATGCTTTGAATGTATCCATCGGTGCGTATCATATATTCTGCCTCACCCATTTCAATGACCGAACCGCCAATTTCGCTGTTGGCATTCATAATGGCATGTTTTACTTTCGCCAAGGGAAGGTCATATGCACGAATTTTATCGGGTTCTAATATGACTTGATATTGTTTAACCATGCCACCAACGGTTGCAACTTCTGAAACCCCAGGCACGGTTTGTAATTCAAATTTCAATAACCAGTTTTGTAAAGAGGTGAGTTCAGACAAGTCATGTTTGCCGGTTTTATCGACTAATGCATATTGATATACCCAGCCAACACCTGTGGCATCGGGCCCTAATTGTGGTGTCGCGCTCGGAGGCAATTGTCCTGCGACTTGGTTTAGGTATTCTAAAACGCGAGAACGAGCCCAGTAAAGGTCAGTTCCGTCTTTAAAAATAATATAGATATAGGAATCGCCAAAATAAGAATAAGCTCTAACCGTGACAGCACCAGGCACTGCAAGCATCGCTGTGGCCAGCGGGTAGGTGACTTGGTCTTCTACGACCTGGGGTGCCTGGCCTGGGTAAGAGGTTTTGATAATGACTTGAACATCAGATAAGTCAGGAATTGCGTCCACTGGCGTTTTAAATAAAGAATAAATCCCGCCAGCAGTTACTAAAAGCGTCATTATAATCACTAAAAACCGATTTTTAATCGACCACTCAATAACATTTGCTATCATTTTTTATCCTTCGTTTCATGAGATTTATCATTCATGATGTGGATTTTGGTTACGATGTAGCCCTTTTTATGTTTTATCATAATAAAATGAATGCTATCGCCTGCTTTTGCTGAGGATAAAGATATGCTTTTTGCCACCGGTAAGGTCATCGTCATTTCATCCATCCCTAGAGAGGGTATGGGCTGATGGTGAATGGTGATAAGGTGTTTTTGTTCGTCAACTGCCTTAATTGTGCCCATGCCAATATGTTCTGCTTTAATCGGCTTAGCGTCATCAGATTTAGTGGTTGTATCACTTTCCATTCGACTCATTGCCGCTTTCATATTAGATTCGGAGTCGATTAAAAACTGCGCGGAAGTAACTACGTTGTCACCTGCTTTAAGACCGGAAAGAACCTGATAATACTCCCCGGACTCAATGCCTACTTGAACAGATTGTGCTTTAAATCGGCCCTCGCCTAAAGCAAGGATTATTCTATCGCCTTCGCCGGTTCGAATCAGGGCTAGTTTAGGTATTGCCAAAGCGTCTCTAATGGTTTTGCTGATGATTTTAACATTTGCGTACATATTGGGTTTAAGGGTTAAATCAGGGTTTGGAATAACCAAACGAACACGTAAAGTATGCGTTTTAGCATCAAGTCTTGGATAAACATAATCCACCATGCCTTGCCAGGTTTTTCCAGGCAGATAAGGCAATGTTGCAACGGCGGCTTGATGGTTTTTAATCCAGTCGGCCTGGTATTCAAAAACTTCAGCAACAATCCAAATTTGGGATAAATCCTCAATGCTTAGTAATTCAGTATCGGGTTTTACGTACTGACCCTCACGGACGTTTAATTTAGAAACAATGCCGTCTTGGCTTGCGAAAATATTTACTCTGTCCGTGAATTTACGAGTAGATATCAATTGATTAATTTGAGAGCTGGCCATGCCTAAGGTTAATAATTTCTTCTTTCCGGCTTCAATCAATGCTTTATTATTGCTTTTCAAAGCGATTAATAGTTCTTCTTGGGCATTATTGAGCGTTGGAGAATAGAGAGTCATTAGCAGTTGACCTTTTTTGACAGGCTCTCCGGTTGTTTTAACGAATTGTTCTTTAATCCAGCCATCGGTATAGGTATGAATATGTTCGATATTGTTTTCATCGACTGTCACATACCCCACAGTATTAACAATAAGAGCGAGGTTTTTAGGAGTAACTTTCGCAGTTTTTACGCCAAGATTATTCACAACAACTGGCGATATATTGACTAGGTCTTTTTCTTGCCCACCTTGGTCTTCATACACTGGAACCAAATCCATGCCCATGGGTGATTTGCCGGGTTTATCACGTCGATAGTTTGAATCCATGGGTGCCACCCAGTAGAGTATTTTGCGCTTATTTCCGGTTGAATCCATGGTGCTTTGGGGTTGCCAAAGGGAATAAACCCACATGCCCGCCAAAAAAACAAGTATTAAAACTAAAACCCCAATGACTATTCGTTTCATGTTATTTTCCCTGTAAATAAAGAAGATTGATGCGAGAAACATCCCGATCAACGCTCACTTTTAGTCCTTCCAGTTCAGTGTTTAATTGACGCACATAAGCTCTGGCTAATGTTGGAAAATCGGTTTGAAAATTTTGATAGGCAGTCATGGTTGCATTAGCGTATTGTTTTGCTTGTGGAATTAATGAAGATTGATATAAATGACTGCTCTTTTGTTGTTGCTGCCAGATAGCATATTGAATATTTAAGGATTCACGCAAATTTCTAAAATGACTCGTTCGGTCTTTCTCAGATGCCAGTAAGTTTTCTTCACTCGCTTTAAGGGTTCGGTCCTGCCGGTTATGATTAAATACAGGTAAATCCATATTCACGGTTGCGGTTAACAAATCAGAGCGCTTTCTACCATCTATTTCCCGGCCTTGACGAAATCCATAAGCTACATTGGCATTAAAGCCTGGTTTATATTGTTGCAAGGCTAATTTAACCTTTGCACTAAACGCAGCAATATTTGCCGAATCCGTTTGTAACTCTGGGTGTTGTTTTACCACTTCAAGCAACCTCATTTTTGAAGGTAATGAAGACCAGTGTGGCTTGTTTTTAGTTTGTGCTTGATTAGATTTATCCTCGCCTATCCAGCGAGCCAGCTGAAATTGAGCTGTTTGGATTTGTAGTTCAATTTGAATGAGACGGTTCTCAAGTTCAGATAATTCAAGTTGGGCGCGAATCACATCTTTTTGCTGGGCTTTGTTATTGGCCAGCATAGATTTTGCAACCTCAAGTAAGTCTTGAAAGATTTTCTTTTGTTGGAGAATAATATTTTTAGACTGTTGCCAATAATATAAGTGAAGCCAGCTTAAGCGTACTTTTTGTAAGATATCCAAACACATGGTTTGCAGTTTAAATATCTCTGCTTCAGATAAGCGCTTTTTTTCAAGCGCTTCATAGTGCAAACTTTTGCCTTTTGGAAAAGCCTGACCAAGACCAACTTGAATTTGGGTCATGGGTGTTTGATTGAAATTAAAGGTATCAACGGGTACATTGAGTGTGCCACCAAATAAATGAGGATCGGGTAGTTGGCCCGCAGCAATAGCAGCCTGATAAAGCGACTCATTTTTAGCACGAAAGGATTGGATTTCTGGGGATTCTGCAAGGGCAAGAACTTCTGCTTGTTTTAGCGTTAAAGATTGAGAAAAAACACAGTTTGCAGCAAAGAGTAGTGCCCCTAAAAAGACAATACGTAAAAGAAAAAAAGATGGCGTCTGCTCTCTGCCCATTAAACCATCCTTGAAGATGTAAAATAAATATTGTTATTATATTCAATATATTATCACGCCTTATTTGTAATTCACATTTAAGTTTTTTTAGAGCAAACATGGATGTGGGCACCTGCTTTTAGTGGGAATGAGCGCTTGATTCATTGTTCTGTCGCGTTTTATGAGAATGGGCATGACTTGGCTTATCAGCTTCAGGTAAAGACATCACACCCAGTCCATACCGATACACAAGCTCTGCTCCATGCCAGGCGGTTATAGTGACCAGTGAAAAAGCAATCAGCATACCAAGAATGAACCATAGTGAAATACTTTTATCTTTAAGATAAGTTCTTATAGACCAAATTGACAAAATGAGAACAACATTCAAAGTCCCAAGCGCCCAATTTCGGTGGATGGTCATAGCATTATGAGATGGGCTGTCGTGCGTTACTGAATAATATGCAATAAACCCCGCAATGACCGTTACAATGACTGCTAAGGCTCCTGTCCATAAACACCAACGTGCGGCAATAAGCATTTCATGCCCGAATTTTTTATTATGAAAGATAAGACCCGTACAATAGAAAAAAGTTGCCATACTGATAAGAGCGACGGTAAAGTGCACAAAAATGGGATGCCAATTGGGTATAATTTCTATCTTTTGTATTCCTTGCAGGATTTGTTTTGGTTTTAAATAATAAAACTTAATCCAAAAAAGAGCGAGTTTTCTACCACGGGCTCTCCCATATTGCGCCTTATTGTTTTTAAAGTACCGTGATATCGGGTATATTCATATTCCATAAAGGCTGCAATTCCCGGCATTAACCGATAGTTTGGGCGCACCACATATTGTGTTTCATTAAGACCGCTGCCTATTTCATCCATCGCTACGGTTTTGGTCGCCGCAATGGCTCGCAAGTGCGTCCCTAGAAATAAATTATTGGTGAGTTGGGTGTTACGTCCCAATTCAATATCAGCTTTTACACTGCCTTTGTGGTAATAAAAGCGGGAATTATTTGCGATAAAATAATACATTAGACCTTCAAATCCAATGCCTGGTTGCCAGTAGGGTGTTTGTGAAGGCCGATAAAAATAATTAGCCCCTCCTTTTATCATCCAGAACTGGCTGATTTGCCGCCAATAAAAAACATCAATATCGGCATTGGAAATCGTACCCTTTTCCATTTCAGCATCGTTTATAAAAAGCTGTAATTTGTTAAAATCAGGCCCGTATAATCCATGATAGGTTAAAGTTTGCCGGTTTTTAGAAAAATCGCCACCAAGCTCTATAAAAGAAACAGCAAACGGCTTATTGGGCGTATGGACTGGATGTTCGACCATAGGTATTGGAATAGGACGTACTTCATCGATGCGCACAATAGGGCGATTATAGTATGGAGTGTGTTTGACAATATGTTGTGGTTTTTCTACTCCTTTAGCAATTTCAATAATTGAAGAATATTGAAAAGTTCTGGCAAGCCCTGAGGCCATGTGATTTAACATATGGCAATGGAAAAACCACTGCCCACTGGCATCTGTATCTAAATCAGCGGTAACTTCACTTCCCGGCGGGATATCGATGGTATGTAATAAGGGATCGTGGTTTTTATGGCCGTTTCTAAGAATCATCCAATGACCGTGTAAGTGCATTGGATGGTGCATCATCGAGTTATTGATAAACACTAAACGATATCGTTTTGCTGGCAACAGTTTGATGGGTTTTGCATTGTATTCAGGAACACCGTTGATAAACCATATAAAACGATCCATAAACCCAAACAGTTTAAGCTCAATGGTTTTATATACAGGTTTGGCAGGGTCGTTGGTTTCGTATTCGGCTTTTAAATTCTGATATTTTGTGCCTACGGTAACCGCTTTTTTGTTTTTATTTTTTTTCTGTTTGTTATTTTCAGATGGCACATGAGACGCTACCACGGTGTTTATTAGTGGCTGATGATGCAGTTTACTTTGCATGCCCATGTTTTTCATTGGTTTTAAACCGCGTGCTTTTTCATTTTTCATTTTACCACGCGTAACAGGTTTTGGGTCAGGAAAAGGTTTAACCTGTTCATAAGGAATGGGCTGGTTAGGATTTGTGATTAAAGCGCCTAAGGCTTTCCCTACTTTATCAAAAGATTCTGCATAGATGATGTAGGGTTTGTTTTGTTCAATTTTCACTAGCACATCATTGGTTTCTCCCGGACCGATAAAAAAATCTTCAATTGGATAAGGAACAACATCATTTCCTTGGACATGCACCATTTGCATGGTGCTGCCTGGTATTTTGACACGAAAGAACGTATTGGCAGGAGCTCCAATAAAACGTAATCGGACCACATCACCGATTTTAACCTGGCGAGTCCATGGGCGGGAGGTTGGATGACCATTCATTAAAAAGGTATCGTAAGCCACATCACTTAAATCAAAGATACTCATGCGCATATACTGCATCATTTTGTAATCCATCCACAGTTTTTTACGCTCTTTTTTTGAGGCTTTGCTGTAGCTTTGTATAAAACGTAATAGTGATGGTTGTAGCGGAAATCTTGCGCCGTAATATTCGCCAGTTTTTTTTAAATTTGCTTGAATGTGATCGGCTTTAGTGTTTTTCCAATCCGATAGCACCACTTCAAAATCTTTGTTATATGAAAAGGGAGGTGGTGATTTTGGCTCAATAATATAAGCACCATATAATCCTTCCTGCTCTTGCAGGCCGGCATGAGAATGATACCAATAGGTTCCAGATTGATGCAAGGTGTAGTGATAGCGAAAGGTAGCACCCGGGGGGATTCCTTTTTGAGTAATATTCATTACACCATCCATTTGCCAGGGCAAAATAATACCATGCCAGTGGATAGCCGCTTCTTTATCTAAATGATTGTGAACATTTATGGTTACCGTATCCCCTTCTTTAAATCGAAGGGTAGGTGCTGGTATCTGATGATTGACGGTTATGGCTCTGGCAGGATAGCCTGTAAAATTGACAGTATCGTAGGCCACCGTTAAATCAACTGTATGATGCTTTGCCCACACATTGTTTGAGCAGAAAGCGAAAATCAACAGGAATAAACATCCTTTTTTCATGAAACCGAATCCTTTCAAGAAATAGCTTGATTAGAAAATTATTTAGGGTTTGCTATAGTTGTATTAACCGTAACTTAAAATCCATTCATTATGAATACTAAAGCTAAAGAAAAATCAATTAGACAATACTGGCCTTTGATTTCGCTGATTCTGGTTTCAATTTTGTCAGCTTTTGCCATTAACTGGCGCATTGCCGGCGATGTATCTGTATGGATGCATTATTTTATGGGTGTATTTTTAGTGATTTTTAGCGTACTTAAAATTTTTCATCCGGTGAAATTTGCTGATGGCTTTGAAATGTATGATATTTTAGCAAAGCGCACTCGAATATATGCCTATATTTATCCATTTTTGGAGTTGGCTCTCGGGCTTTTGTATCTTTCCTTTATCCTACCTGTTTTGACTTATGTGCTGACCATAGTGGTTTTAACCTTTGGTAGTATTGGTGTGATTAAAGCCTTACGGAATGGATTAGATATTAATTGTCCTTGTATGGGTTCTATACTTGATGTGCCACTATCTACCGTGACCTTAACCGAAGATATTGGCATGGCCTTAATGGCCTTGATGTTATTACTGATGAGTGTTTTTTAATAAACAATCACAGACCGGGATGCGGCTGATTGGTTTTTGTGGCATAAGTTTTTTCTTATACCACAGAAGTTTTTCATTAACAGCATTTTCGGCAGGCTGCTGCACATTCTCGACAGGCTTTGGCGCAAGCTTTACATAGTTCTTCATCATGCTTTTCACACTCATCAGCGCAGGCATCGCAAATTTTGGCACAAAGCTCGCAAATCTCTTTGCAAAATGCTAAATCGCCGCGCATGCATATCCTGGCGCATAAGTTACAAATATCAGCGCAAGTTGTACAAAGCTTAAAGCACTCAAGGTGTTTGTCGTTTCCTAGGCAGCACTGATAAGCACAGGCTTCACAGGCTTTAAGGCAATCTAAACAAGATTGCACGCATTCTTTATGATGCATTGTTACACTCCTTTGTTATTTTGAATAAGTATTAAATTGCTCATATAAGATAGTCAAGAACTTATGAAATATCAATTTTGTGTTAACCGGCAATGTTAATTGTCGCCTAACACCAAAAGATGATCCGCTGTATTATTAGTGATTTTGGAATGCGGCAAGTCCCTTTTTCTTGACAACCCGATGGTCAAATATAAAGTCTGAAGTGGTCGCCAAAACGCAAACCCTAAAAAACTTGCTGTTATGATAGCTGCATAGGGATGAATTGCATGAAACTGACTCAGCGCGGCAACCCATGCGCCACCTAAACCAAGTGTGATGAGTATTAATGGCCCAATGCAACATAAAGCTCCGACTACGGCGGCGATGGTAGCCGCAAACATCGATCCATTTATCCATTTGCTATTTTTCATGCATCACTTCTTAGATTAATTTTCTAATAACCCTAACAAAGGGCACGCGCCATCTGGTTTTTGCTGCTCACAGGTATCAATAACTTTCTTCAGTGCCCTTTGTAATCTTTGTAATTCGGCTATCTTAGTCTCTACATCCGATAACTTTGCTGTTGCTTGCTGGCGAACTGCAAGACATGTCTTATGAGAAGTGCTACGGATTGCTAACAATTCAGCGATTTCCTTCAGGGTAAACCCCATCGTTTTAGCTCGTCTAATAAAAAGTAATCGGCTGATAGCATCTTCTCTGTATTGCCTATATCTATTTGGTGCGCGTTTAGGTTCTTCAATTAACCCCATATGCTCATAAAGGCGAATGGCATCCTGCGTTACACCCACCTGTTTGGCCACTTGCCCAATGGTTAACCTTGTCATTGCCTATTCCTCAACAACACAGCAGCCTTCATCGGTTGTGCCGCCTTCTTTATAAGCCTGATAGGCTTTTAATGCCCACATTTCGCCGACGCACCCGCCCATTGCAGAGGCGATTGATAACATTTCCGTTACTTCGGCTTCCGTCGCACCTAACTCTTTTGCCTTCAGTATGTAGTATTTCAAGCAAGGCTCACAGCGGGCACACACGCCCCAAAGGGTAGCGGACAGTGCTTTCACTCTGGCAGGAATTTCACCATCAGTGAAAATAGCTTCTTGCCGCATGGCATTTATTTTTTGGCTCGTACCATGACTTAATTTGCCAAATTCACCCATCAATCCCAAGGCCTTATCGATACTTTTTAGATCTTTTGTGTCCATGTTTTAGCATCCTTATTAATTAAATCCCCATCATCAATATAGACCTTAGTCCAAAGTCAAGCTGAATAGCATTATGTAATGAGTTTTGATCAAATTACACGCAAAAGAGCGCGCTCATGATTTGTTATTAATTCAATACTGCTTGCTTGAGTCGCTCTCCTCTTGGATCGTTTGTAAGGCAAAGCAACCAAGATGCAGCAACTTGTAATTCTTTAGACAAAATCATAGCTTCTTCTGGCCCTGGACTCCGAGTGCCCTGCTCCCAATTTCCAATCCTAGCAGCCCCAAAATCCGTTCTTTCTGCCAAAACTTTAACGGTTAAACCATTCGCTTTTCTTGCTTGATAAATCCGACTCCCAATCTTTTTTTTAAGTTCCTTTGAGTTCATTTAATATCAACCCTGAAAGCCCCATTGACTAGAAAAATAGCAAATTTACAATGAATTATCAGCTACACAATTCGTGTTATTGATTGATGCTAACTGATACCCAATGTAATTGCAATTAACGGTTACGAAGGAAAAACGAGTGAACCATGGATTTTTATTTATCAATTCACAGGAGTTATCTGCGTTGATGGGATTACCGCATATTCAGCAGTCAGCTTACCTGTTAGGGATTCGTCCTTATATGGATAGAAACACCTTTCTTGTTGGAATCAAGCGCCGTATCAGCTATCAATCGTTAGCAGAATCCTTGTATGTTGAGCCACATCAAGGTTTTGTTCAATCAGGTAGTCCCAGTCGTCAGCAATTGCGGCGAATTATATACGCTCTTGAGCGTGCTGGGCTTGTTGAGATTCAATCTTTTGATAAGAACCTTGTTTTGAAGTGTCTTTTAGCTGATTCAAATTATTCTGTCCAAAATAAACCCGACACAAACCCGACACAGCAACCCAACACAAAGCCGGTCATTGAAAAATCATATAAATCAGCAGGATATGGTGATTTTTCTCAAAAACCCGACACAGGAGAAACTCTAAAACCCGACACACCTCATAACTCAAATAATTTGTGTGTGTATGTATGCGGCAAATTTGAAAAATTTTGGGAAAGTTATCCACAGAAGGCGAATCGAGGCAATGCTTTGCTTGCCTTTGAAAAGCTTAATCCCTCTGATGCGTTATTTGAGCAAATGATCTCAGCCCTTCAAGCACAAATAGAATACCGTCAGGGCTGTATTGATGTGGGCATTTGGGTACCTAAGTGGAAATACCCGGAAAACTGGTTAGCCCAGAAATGCTGGCTGGAAGAAATAGACATGGTTCAAACACAGGAGTATCAACATGCAAAAAATAAACCAAATCATCGCCGAAAGTCTGCCGCAGACGTTCACTCAGAAGCCTGCAAAGGCGTCTCATTCGACTTTGAAGACGATGAACCAGAGCAGAAAGCAAGCACCAACGTCATCCGGTTCGGAAAACCCGGAAGATTATGACAAGCGCATGGATACTCTCTTTAGCCGTTTTGCAGCAATTTATGGGCATGTTTGGATTAGCAGTTACCCAACAGCTGATTCATTGAAATTTGCCAAATGTGAATGGTCTGATGCGTTGACGCGTTTTGATAATCAAGCACTGAAACAGGCTTTAATCGATTGTCGGGAGCACAATAAGTTCCCGCCAACGCTGCCTGAATTTATTGCCTGTTGCAAAGAAAAAGTGGCACGACGACAGCTCACAACAATAGATACAAAACCGACTCAACTGGCTTCATCCAAAGTTGCTCATGAGCACCTGAAGGCGATGTTGGCTGATTTAACCAGAAAATCATAGGAGAACTTTATGCTCGTACTTACTCGCCGAATTGGGGAACAAATTTACATCGATAAGGGACTGATTCAGATCAAGATTTTGTATGAACGCAATGGTCATGTCGCTGTTGGTATCAAAGCGCCCTCGCATATTGAAGTTGATAGAAAAGAGATTTTTATGCGTAAGCATATCAGCCAGGAATTGATGGCCAAGGACAGCGAAAGCGCTTAATTGTTTAGCCGGCCTTAGCGCCGGCAGGAGGTGTATATGTTGAAATTATTCGCTGTAAGTAGTTTATCGTTATTAAGCCTGCAATTAAATGCGGCAAATATCACTCAAGTCGGGCGTTATGCATCGGTAAAAAATCAAGCTTTAGCTGCGCAAATCAATCCTTTGAAAACCGTGCAGCAAGTGCATTTTCCTGCAACGGTACAAACCATTGGACAAGCGGTTGAACACTGGCTGGCTTACTCAGGGTTTCATCTGGCAGCAAAGGATAAACAAAGTCCCAGTCTGCAATTGCTTTTAAAGCAACCCTTACCACAAGTTGATCGCACCCTTGGTCCACTGACCATCAGTGACGGTTTAACCGTCTTGGTTGGGCAACAGCTTTTCGCACTCAAACACGATGACTTATTACGGGAAGTTAATTTCACCCTGATTAAACGGAGGAAGGCATGAGAACGTACCTTGATGCTAAATGGTTATGTCTGATGGGATTTAATCTGATACTGGTTTTGATGGTGTGTGTGCAAAAACCATCTACTCATCCTCAATTACAGGATCTTTCAAGTCTTGAGAACAGATTAGAGGCGATTGAGTCCAAATTAAATCAACCAGCTAAAGCCCCGGATTTTTCCCCGATTAACCATAATCTCCAACAGCTTGGACAATTCATTCAGCAGTTAAACAATAAAGATGATCACCAGCTGGGTGAGCTATTTTCTACGGAACAGGTGGCATTGAAAAAGCAATTGGATGGGATTGCTGATTTATTGAATAAATTAGACGAGCAAAAGCACCCCATCAAAACACTGCCTGTAAGTGCCTTGCCATTTCAGGTGTTGAGTATTGATAGCATTCAAGAAGTCAGTGTCGCCTCTGTTGCCTATGATTTTAAAACCCAAGCCTTGGAGTTGGGTGATTCGCTTGCTGGCTGGACGGTCGTTCAACTGGATTTTGCCAACCAATTTGTTGAGTTTGAAAACCCTGATAAAACCCATGTCCTCCTGCATTTGAATGCAAATGGGGTGGCGCATGGTTAAAGTAAAAGCCCTCATTTTTGGCGTATTACTGAGTCAGCAGGCACTGGCGGGCTTATCCATTCCGGGTATTTTAAATCCTCAACTGCATGGTGCTGAAGATGCCTTATCCAAAGCCGGGCTGGTAGAATTTCAAGATGAAGTGGTGGATGAAAAAGAGATTGAACTCACAGATACCCAAAACCATGAAGCAAAGGTTTGGAATCTCACTGAAGCTGAAGAGAAACGTTATCTTCAGTTAATGCAAAGCCGCAGTGGCGTCTATTATCAAGGGCTTCGCATGAGCCCGATTGATATTCTGGGCTTAAACGCCAGAAACGATATGGAACGTGCTCATTTTGCTGAACTGGCCGCCAAGCAGGAAGCGCAGAAGGTGGCGCAAAATATTGCTTGGAATAATGCCTTTTATGAAGCGTATAACGAGATTTTTAAAGATACACCGGTCATTAGCGATTTTGATCCAACGCCTTTTTCACCCTATTCCTATCAACCGATTCAATTACAACAAGGCGAAACCCTGTTTCTATTCATCAAGCCAGATGATGCGGTGAAAACCATCATCATGCAATTAGTGGATACCATCACACACACACCCAATACCACACTGCATTTGCTGTTTATTGATATGGATAACGATGCCATTCAGCTCTGGGCAAACCGGCAACAACTCCCATTAAGCTTGGTGACCAGCCAAAAAATCACGCTAAGTCAGGGCAATCAGCAATATGAAGCCTTAACCCTTAAAAAGAAACATACGCCCTTGCTATTGATTTCCCATGGCAAATCCTCTCAGGTCGTTGATTTGGGGAGGTTTTAATGTTGCGAATTGGTTTATTAATGATGCTTGCCTGCAATGCTTATTGTTTGGAAGTCATCCCATTGACCACAGTTACCAGTGATTCTTCGATGGCATTGGATCTCAGTAGTCCGATTGGCATACCTGCTATAAGCAAAGCCTCTGCGGGGAAAGTATCAGCGAAAAAAATCGATAGAAGTTTGTTTAATACCGCCATCTTTATCATCGGCACTGATAAAACATCACAACAGTGGTTACATCAGCATCAAAAAGAACTGCAAGACCTACAAGCTATTGGCTTTATCACCAATGTCGATAATTTTGAAATCATTGTCCAGTTGCAGGAGCAAAGCCAGTTGCCGTTGTTACCGGTCAATGTTGATCCCTTGATGACATTAATCCATGAGCAGCATTATCCATTGGTCATTGCCGGGGGGGAAGTATGGCAGTGAAGCAGTATTCCAGACAAATGACTTTACAGTTAAGCCTTGTACTCTTATTGGGTTGGCTCTGTTTGATAATATGGTCGGTTGCTGAATGGTTGCTGCATGATTATCACTTTGCGTTTAATGGATTGTCACAGTTGGTTGATACGCAAAGGCAAGCCATTACACCGGTCTATCAAGGTTCATTATTGGCGGCTTTACCCTTAGATGCCAATTCAGATTTCAGCATTGCCCATCCTTATCTTGCCAAATTAGCAGTCAATCCTATTACCGCAGATCTCATAGAAAAAACCCAACAATTTATCCGACTAATGGCGCTCACCAGTCAATGCATGTTGATCAAATTAATGATCTTACTCGCAGCCATGCCGTTATTTGCCCTCGCTATGGTGGCGGGGCTTGTAGATGGTTTGAATCAACGAGCTATACGCACTGCCTGTTTGGGGCGTGAATCATCGTATGTTTTTCACCGGCTCAATTACTATTTCAAAAGAGGATTGATGATTTTGCTCATGGTTTGGTTGGCTCTGCCCATCAGCATGACGCCAGCTTATGTGTTTATTCCAGTCAGTTTATTGCTGGCCTTGATGGTGGCTATGACGGCCAGCCGGTTTAAGAAATATTTATAGGGGGATGCTATGAAACGATTGATTTGTTTGGCCTTACTGATCACCAGTTTTACAACAAATGCCAGTGATTCAAATTTGAATGAAACCTTGGTTCGGATCATCAATCAGATTAATGCGATTAAGCCCTTACTGGATGAAGCGCAATCAGAGATATCAGCCAATGCTCGTGTCCAGTTACACATCGATGGATTTAAGGATGCTCAAGGTCATTTTCATGCCGGACTTCGGGATGACTTATTAACCATTCGCAATGACTTAATTGATTATATTAATCAACCCGCTATTGCCCCTCGCAAAGTAAAACCGTTAGCGCTTGATTTTGTGAGGAAACCCTAATGAGTAAAGACGAAATAGCCAAACTGTTTGCTGCCACTTTTCAACAAGGAAGCCAGGGCGTGTCGGTTAATGTCTTTTCCAGCAGTATCCGCTTTATTGCCATTAGTCTGGTGATTATCGCGGTGATGTGGTCAATCAACCACTCTATGGGTGCCGAGGAGAAAGAACAGCATGGATTTTTACTGCGCCTTGGCTCACGTCTTATCAGGCTGGTGATCGGTCTGATGGTGTTCATTTTATTGCTAACCGTTTAAGGGGATTATATGAAAATAATGCTTCGTTCGTTTTACCTCAGCGCTATCAGCGTGTTTTATGCACCTGCCATTTTTGCAGCTGATAACTGGTTTCCGAAAATATCGGATGCCGACAATATCGGTGATGGTTCAAAAAACATGATGTCGGTGACGGGCAATTACGTCAAACAAGGATTGGGGTTACTGCTCTTTATCACGGCTGTTGTCACGTTCATTAAATTCATTACCACGGTTCAACACGGTATTGAAGAATCGAAGAAAAATGAAGGTTCGATGGTGGCCTTTGGCACCTTTGCTGTGATGGGGATCACCTATCTTGCCATCAGCATTGCCTCTGGCTATGTCGGTTATTCCATGATTACCAAGTTCAAAATATAGGAGGTGAAGTTATGAAGCAGCCTTCATCGCGCCATTTATCACACGACTTTGCTGCTTGGAAAGGCTTAAGTCTGCGTGAATTATTCTGGATAGTGGTTAGCACCACGCCAACCACCACCATCGTGTTTACGGTCTTTGGATGCCTTTTAGGCTTTCCTATTGCCAGTGGTTGTGTGGGGTTTATTGTCGGTTTCATTTTAGCCATTACCGTCTGGCCTAAAAGCATTGCCCGTTTAAAGGCGGGTAAGCCTTACGGTTATGTGATGAAACAAGCTATCCAGTTGATGGTGCGATTAAGGCTCAAACATTCACCATGGATGCATTATCAAGGACGCTGGAACAAGAACAGAACTGTGGGAGGTCATGATGTTTGACTACTGGAAAAAAATCGACAATCTCCACCATCATAATCGGTTATTACTGGCTTTCGTTGGCATTTTAACGGTAATCGTGCTGGCCTTAATTATCACACTGATTCAAACCCCCAAGCGCTATGAATTTTGGTTAAGTCCCAACATGGCAGCCAACGGTGGTTTGATGAAAGCCAGTGATATTCCCAATGAATATGTGCAAGGCTTCGTGACTTCACTAATGCCTACTTTATATAGCTGGTCTCATCAGGGTAAAGAAGAATTTAGCAGAAACATTAAAAGCTTCCACTACTATTTCACTCCACGCCATGAACAGCTATTACAGCAAACCTTAGTGACTTACAAAAATGCGCAATTGTTCCAACGCAGTCAGGTTGCCAGCCTGTATCGCTTTATGGAACCACAGGATATTAAAAAAATTGGACCGAATACTTGGGAGGTGACGCTGGTGTTACGCATTACCCAACGCTTAAAGGACAACTCGGCCATGGTAATTGCGGACAAGGTGGTTGCCTATCATTTGCGCGTGGTCAAACTCAATTTATCGCGATTGCATAACCCCTTTCAATTGGCTTTGGATGGCTATGCCCAACCTGAGCAGCGATTGAAGGATTTATTGGCTCAAACGGAGGAACCACATGAAAACAATTAAGATTTTTTTACTCAGTTTATGCCTGACAAGCTTAAGCTATGCGCTGCAAAGTGAACATCTGGTTTGGGAAAAAGTGCCTTTAACCGTCGAGCTGCCCATCAAGCAGGAACGCCTGATCCAGTTTCCTCAAACCATTAAGATTATTGATCAGCAATTAAGCCAAAACTTGGATGTTTTAAAGGTCAAAGGCAGTTTGTATCTCAAAGCTCAGGATGCTTTTAAGCAAGCCAGAATCATTGTGCAGCTGATCCCCGATGGAGAAGTGATTATTCTGAACTTAAAAGCCGATGCTGATTATAACAATACAACGCCGATTGAAATATTAACCGATGACCCTAAGCGTGATAGTCAGTCTGCCGCCAGCCATTATGAATATAACGCCATACAGTTAACACGCTTTGCCATTCAATCCCTGTATGTACCTGAGCGGGTTCGCCAAATTCCCAGCGGCGTATATCGAACACCGATGAAAACCCATAAAACCATCAACCTGTTTTATGGTGCCAGCATTGAAGCGCATCCGATTGCCTCATGGCGTGGCGGGGCTTTGCATATCACGGCAGTGGAATTGAAAAACTTGCTCAATCATCCGGCGACCTTAAAGCCCTCCGACTTAATAGGTCATTGGCAAACCGCCAGCTTTTACCCCAGCGCTCGACTGAGCGCAAGAACGCAACATGAAAGTACCATGGTCTTTTTGGTATCAGATCAATCCTTTCATGAAGCCCTAACCATGCATACGAGGTTTAGCCGATGATGAAAGACAGCGGAATAAAAATACTCTCTGGATCAGTAGTTTTAGTCGTCGTACTGATTTTGATAAATGGTCGTCAAAACACACCGGTTACTGAAACGTCAACTAACCCTAATAACTTTAATGAGGCCATTGCCAGTCAATTTAATGACAATATACGTGATGTATCCGCAAGGCTTCAGGAAACTGAAAAAAAGCTTGAACAAATGCAGGGTGAAAATAAATCTCTGCATGAGCAGTTACAGCAACCAGTAAATCTTAAGCCTAATCATGCTTTGCAAGATGAATTATTGGCACTAAAAGAGAAAGTCAGCGCCTTAACACACAGTACTGCGAAATCTTATCCAATGGGTGACTCAAACGAAACCACTAAATCCCAAATCAAAGACTTGGATACCTTGCTAGATAAACCCAGTCAGCCCTTTAAGGAAAATAGTTTGTGGGCTGAATCGACAACAAAGGAAGATGCACCAACCTCAAAGCCATTTTATACCATCCCTGCCGGCAGTGATTTTAGCAAAGTCACCTTATTGTCGGCTTTAATTGGTGAAGTGCCGGTTGAAGGTAAATTGATGCAACCATTATTTCCTTTTTCAGCACTCATCAGCCGCGGCGATTTAATGACCGCCAATGGTATGCAATTGCCAGATGAAATCATTGGCATGAAAGTCAGCGGCTATTCCATCGGAGTGGGTTCTTTTCTCGATAATATTTCATGTGCTCGTGCTTATGTGACCTCTGCCTTATTTGTTTTCGAAGATGGTCACTTTGTAACCGTAGGCAAAGAGCAGATGAAAAGCTCCGCTGAATTAATCAATAACGACAGCATTGGTTATCTCACCACCCAATATGGAAATCCCTGCATCAAAGGCCAATACATCAGCAACGCACCCCAAGTGTTAACGTCCATGATGGCGGCTGGTGGTATTCAGGGTGCAGGATCTGCTTTATCAAAATGGCAGATGAGCTATCAGGCCGAAGGAGGAACCTCCATTGCGACACCTACGGGAAATTTAGGGCATTTTGCTGCTGGTGGTGCTTTGGGGGAAGGAAGCCAGAAGGTTTCTGACTGGTTGGAAAAACGCATTCAAGGCAGCTTCGATATGGTCTTCGTGCCAGCCAGCATCAAGGTCAATAAGGGCTTTATTCCAAATCAATTGAGCCTTCATATCAATCAAACCATCCACATCGATAAAGAACTTAATGGGAGAGTATTAGATTATGGTCAACAAACACAAAAACAGTTTGATAATGCTTTGCGCTAGTCTGGGTTTATGCGCCTGCTCAACGGCAAAAGTGTCCTCTGGCACGATTCCAGAGCAGGGCTTAACAGTGAGTCAGTTGTATCAGCATAGTCAACAACCCATCCAGCCTGTGAAAAAGGTTCAAAGGGTGTCGGTAAGACAAGCCGAACCCGCTTTTAAGGCATTAGCGAATCCAGAAATACCGATTCATATCTTTGCCCATGTCGCCAATATCGGTGACGAGCAGATCATCAAACCGGCCTATACCACGCGGTTTTTCCTCTACAAACAAAACCAGTATGCCTTGGCATCTGAACTGTATTAGGAGGTTTTATGAATGCATTATTGCGGGTGAGTGATTGGTTGCTGGGTAAGGGGAATTCGGTTAAACAAGGCTATGCCAATTCCCAACCCTCTTTTATCGATCTTTTAAACATCGCTGATTTCAACGATGAACATCAAGTATTTCTATTTGCCGATGGTAAAAGTCTGGGTTCAGGCTTTGAACTGGGTGATATTCCAGCAGAAGCCGCTGCCCCCACTCACTTACAAGCGGTCTTTGACAAAATACGCGATACCTTTGCGTCTGTCGTGCCGCTTCATGCGGTTGATCCCTGGGTCATGCAAATGTATGTGCAGGATGAATACGATCTTGAGCCTGTCATGGAACACATCAGCCAGTATATTGAGGATAAAATCCTTAATAGCCCGATGACACAGGATTACCTTCATCGTTTGCGGGATCTGTTTCAAAAGATGTCACGCCCCGAAGGTTTATTTCAAGATCCCAAAACAGGGCAAGCCTTTCGAGGCAGAAGGCGACGCATTCGGGTGTTGTTTTATCGTCAATTTCATTCTTTGAATCCAAGCCGAACCGAGGCGTTAAAAGAACATCAAGAGGTATTGTCTCACATTGAAGGCAAGCTTCGTTCACCCGGATTGGCATTAAAGCGTTTATCTGGCAAGGACTATTATCAATGGTGGGTGCGATGGTTTAATCCTAAAAATGCTGAACAGTTACTCAAACAGTATCCCTATCCAAACCCGAAGCCTGCGGGGTTTAATCTGGCGCAAAATGTCTTTTTTACCCCACCAGAAAGTGATGAAAAAGGCTTTATTTTTAATGGATTGAAGCATCGAGTTTTGTATGTTGATGGCTTAAAAGAAGCACCAGCCATTGGCCTCATTTCAAGAGAACGGCCACAAGCCAACCCCAAACATCGATATGCTTTATTAGATACGCTGCCAGAGGGCAGTATTTATACTATTCAAGTGGTCTTTGCCAATGACGCCGCACTCGATGCCCATTTAACCCGACTCGAAAAAGGCATCGTTGGCACCAGTCTAAAGCCTCAGCAAGTCCGGGATGATATCAAGTCTGCCCGCAATGAACTAAGCATGGGCAATCGTTTGTTTTGGGTGAATCAGGCGGTTTTTTATCGCGCCGATGACGATACACAAGAGATTGAGAAAAGGCTGCATGATATTTTCGTTGAAGCCAAAATGCCCTTGATTAATTCGGCCTATGATATTCATCCGCTTAATTCCTACCTCAATGCCTTACCGTTTAATTTTATCCCGTACTATGCCAGACAATATTTATGTTATGACCGACTCATGTATGCCACTGAACTGGCGGCCTTGCTGCCTGTTTATGGTCGCAATCAAGGAGTCAGGCATCTGCCTTGTTTTACATTCTTTAATCGTTTGGGTGAACCCGTTTTTTTTGATCTATTGCATCATGATTTTGTCAGCCAAAACTCACACTGCGCCATCTTTGCCAATTCAGGTGGTGGTAAGTCTGTATTGACTGGCTGGCTGATTCAGTCCTTGCTGGCGATGAAAAATGCCCGAATTGTATTGTTTGAAATGGGCAACTCATTTGACCGTTTGTTAATCCACTGTCAAAAGCATGGTTTGCAAACCAAGCAATTATTGCTGTCGAATCAAAAAGACAAGGCCGTTCCGCTTAATCCCTTTTGTGATGCTTACAAAGCCATCCCAGAAATTTCCGATCAATCCTCTTTAGTAGCTGAGCAATTGATGCGGCTGAAACAAGAGCAATCAATGCAGGCCCGCGAGGATGAGCTGCAATGCCAGAATGAAACCCGCTCCTATTTAACAGAATTGGCATTGGCCTTAAGAACCATGATTACCGAAGCTAATACTCGAGAAGAAGAAGGCTTTACACTTGCCGATGAAACGCTGTTAATTGAAATATTGGGCGATGCCATTTTGGATTCGGTGCAAAAAAATATCCCACAGATGCTCACCGAACATGTGCTTCAAGCCTTTGAACGTCGTATAGAAATAGAGCCTCTCCCTCGTAAAAAAGAACGGCTGCAAGATATGGCTGATCGCTTAAAAAGCTATGTTATCAATAGCTCAAAAGCACGTTTTTTCAATGTACCCACTGAACCCTTGGATGATTTTGATATTTTCCATATCGATATTTCAGCGATTAAAGATGACCGGGGCAAACTGGCATTGGTGATGGTGTCTTTGTTACCCCGAATCCTTGCTATGGCCGAGCGCACACAAAATGATGCGAGGCCGATGTTTCTGATTATCGATGAAGCCCATTTACAGTTTGAAATTGATGTCATTGTTTCTTATGCCACCTTAATTGCCAAAGTCGCCCGTAAACTTGGCCTCTGGCTTATTCCTGTCACACAAAACGTTGCTGATATGAGTTCGGCCAAAGCCACCAAGATTTTATCGCTGATTGAAACATGGATTGCCCTTGGTCTGGATGAAAATGAGATCACCAATATCAAACAATTTAAAACCCTGACCCCACAACAAGAAGCACTAATTCGAGATATTGATTCACAAAAAGGATTGTATGCCGAAGCTGTTTTATTAGGCTCACGCTATCAAGGTTTGTTTCGTGTCATCCCGCCTCGCTATCTGTTAGCCCTGTTGATGAATGAAAAAAGTGAAAAAGCTGAACGCCATTTACTGGAGAAAGATCATGATGCCCTTAAAGCTGCTGAAATCATGGCTGAAAAGCTCGAACAACCTAAAGTGTCTGTTGATAACCGGGCTTATTTTTATGACTAAACCCGTGTTAGCCAAAGAAAGCACCAATCCACCTCATCCAGTGAGCAGCTTCAATATTGCCAATCGAGTATTGCAAAAGTTATTTCACAACAGTCACTATAAAATCATAGGTTCTTGTGCATGGAGTGTTGGGCATCTTCCCCCTAAAATTGTGTTTACACCGGCAGTGGAGCAATTCCTCCCTGATTTAGTGATTACCGTGAGTCATCAACCAGAAGAAAATCCTTGGTTGGAAGCGCGTGCCTTATATGAGAACTCCGCTGCAAGAACCCTGTATCAAAAAACCTATAAAGCCGCGACCGGGTTTAATTTGGGATTTGGTAACGATGCAGGGCAAAATACCACTCTACACGGCAATGATGAGCGCACCCGAGTGGTGGATGTCATTGGCAGCCCAGCGGGATTTTATCGTTTCCCTTATGTATCCCATCGGTCTGAAACCGGTTTTGGCGTACCATATTATTTATCAGAAGCAGATGCCGTCATGGATAGAACAGAAGCCGCTGAATTCGTTTATATGGCATCGCACCCTCATTTACTCATTAATCATGATATAGGCACCTTCACCCATATCTGGGGTTCTGAAATCCCACGCTTAATGCGTGTTACTCAGCCCTATAATTTTCGTGCCTCTGTCGTTGCTGCCATGCATGCCGTTGATATCGTCACCAATAAAAATTCATTACATGTCACCAAATCTACCAGCAATCGTTGCGGCAAAAACTGTATTGTCGCGAATGCTATTTTTGATCCCAATAATACCAAAGTGATCTGGCAGGAAGTCTATCCAAAAAATCGCACTATCCATCCCGGCGATGCAGAGGATTTTGGTATTGAGGATGACAAGGTAGGGAATGGCAATTATGTATTTGTTTTATGGCGAAAATACCGTGGTTGTGTGCAGCATCACGGCAAACTCGTGCGCTTTTTAATCTTTCCCAAAGTGGGGCAACCTCAAAAACGATAGGGGCAATTATGAAGAACTCTCTGATCATCACATTATTATTTCCATCCATCGCCCTGGCTGGTGGCTTTATGCCAAGCCAATCAGATTATTATTATCAGTTAGGCGGTGCCTCAAACCTCTTTGTCCCTCCGATTAACAAAGATCAAACCTTACATATTGGTGCCGATATTGACGGACGCATGGGCTTTTCCTGTAGTGGTTTTAACCCAGTGGTATCGATTACCAATACCTTTCAGGATTTAAAAAAATCAGCCATCAATATTCCCGCCGGAGTGATTGGCAACCTCAAGGGATCAGTAGCAGGTTACCCCCTCTATAAACTGCAACAATCCATGCCCGCTTTATATAACGTCATTCAAAATACAGCGGCCAGTGCTCAAAATGAATTTACCCTCAAGGTCAAAGATTGCCAGCAAGTTAAACAAGCCTTGGAGCAAAACCAATCACCGCTTGAAAGTATGTTATCAGTATCCGATAGCCAAGGCTGGCTGGATGCGGCCAAACGGGCAAAAACTGATAATGTCGATGTGACCGAAACCTCGAAAAGTATTGCCCAAAAGCGAGATGAATATGGCTTGCCATGGATAGGCAACGAAAAGGGGAATGCAGGCGGGAAGTTTCAACGTCCGGTAAAAGTCATCAATGATGTGGTCATTGCCGGTTATAACATCTTGCTGGAGCGCAAGCCGATCGACAGCACAACAAAACCGAGTGTTCACACACCGATGACCAAGACATGGGCAACCCCCAATGATGCAGCTTTGTGGGCAGTGAAAGTCTTGGGTGATATCCATGTCAGCACCAGTGATAACAAAGAAAATCATGATGCCACAGCGGGCGTTGGTTTATCCGCACTGTTACAAAGTTGTGCCAATGCCAATACGTGCAGCCAGAATATCGCGAAGGCTTTATGGAATCTGGTCAATGGCTCTTGGCCTTTGAGTGAAGAAAACCTTCGTAAGGTCAGTGCTTCAAACCTGCTGATTACCGATGAAATTATTCTTACCATCCAGCACCTGCCCCGTGAAGAACAACTGCTGACCGTTTCTAAACTGGCTGAAGATATCGCCGTGCAAAATATGTTGGATAAAGCATTGATGATGCGCCGGATTTTACAGGCAGGCTTACAGGTTCAAGAGGTGCAAAACTTAAAACCGGCACTGAACATGGTTCGTTTTGCATTAAAAAAACTGGATGATGATATTCATTCTCTGGCCTTTGAAAATGAAGTCCGCAAAAAGATGATGACCGAAACACTGGGTATGATTATGGAAATACGTCAGCAAGCCCATAGTCAAAATCTACCCAGTCAGGATCATGAGCAACCAGCCGTGAAAAATGGCGCGGTCTATATCAAAGAGAACCAAGGGGCTTAATATGATTGTCTTTAATCCATTGTCGTTATACACCACCTACCTTGGCTGGCAGCAATATGAAATCTTATTTAACGCCCTGTGGCAAACAGGGCTGTTATATCTCGGTTTTCTGGCCGTTGGTTATCGATTTTTAAAAAATGTATTAGCGCCTGCCGGTGCATTTTTTGCGGTTGAACATGCGATAAACCACTTTCTGTATGAACTGGCTATCACAGTCTTAATTTGTGGCATTTTTGTATATCCCTGCGTCCCCCTTGAAACTCAAGCACTGCAATTTAAGCCCTTATGTGGTTTAAAGTCACCCTCAACAGCAAGCATTGGTAATACTGGCACAACCTATGATGAAGCCTTTGCAGATGTACTGACAAGCCAAGTTAAAATCCCGATTGGCTTTGCCATTATTCAAAATTTCATGTCGAGTTTTACCTATAGCTTAATGAAAGTGACAGGCTGTACCGATAGTCTGCAATCTATTGAAGGGGATTTGGTATCGACCTATTTGCCACACGATGTCCGCAGTCAGGCATTGGATTTTCACCGACAATGTTTTATTGAAGCCAGAACCCAGTTCAACCATGACAAGCATGAACCCAGTGAATTAGATCCTTTGTTAAAACGCTATGGCGGGGAAGAGGATTTAAGCTGGATGGGATCAAAGATTTTACAACAACTCTACTACTCGAAAATCCACGCCAGACACCCAGTCGCAGGTTTTAGCTATAGCCAGGCACCGAATCCAAATCTCCAAAAAGCACGCAACCGAGGAGATCTGGTAGACGAACAACTTCCAGAAAATGGGTATCCCAGTTGCCAGCAATGGTGGAACAAAATCCGGACTGATTTAGTGGAAGTGGCCAACAAAGCCAGTTTTTTCAATAAACACCTGAATTATTACGCCATGCTCGAACGTGTTCGCCAATACAAATTTAAACACCCCAAAGCATGGAAAGCAGAAATCAGCGCAGAAGATTATGTCGCCAAGATGTTATTAAACGACAGCAAAGACATGCAAATAAACGCAGTCAAAAATATGATGGATACCAACAATGGCCGAGTCGGTAGTGCCATAACTAGCAGTTTGGTCAATGTCGGTCAATGGGCTAAATCATGGACTTCCACACCCTTAAAACGTGAATCCATTATGCAAACCCTGCCGGTCATGCAGGCGTTTTTCATGTTCTTTCTGATTATCTTAACGCCGATTGTTTTGACGCTCAGTTGCTACAGTACCAGAGCATTAGGAAGCCTGTGCGCCATGTTTGTCATGACCATATTTCTGCAATACCTCTGGCATCTGGTGGGCTTTGTCGAGCGTACCGTGCTTGATCCACTGGGTGAAAATGAAGCCATTTCAGCGATGAAAAATATGGCGGTGATGTTTTACTTTGCAGCTCCAGTCTTATTACTGAAAATGTCCAGCCATTTTGGTGGTGAGGCAGGTACGGGGTTAATGGGTATGCTCGATGCATCCCAGCAACAAAGCGAAAGCTTGAGTCATTCCGGTATGCAGGCCGCAAAAACAGGAGCAAAAATAGCCTCAGGGATGGTACCGGGAGGAAAAGTTGTATCTGGGGTGATTCGATGATTCAATTAAAATGTATCTTTGCGCTCAAACACTTCATTGAATTCACGCATGCTAATCAAGCCGGCGTCATATTTTTCCCGCGCCTCAAAAACACTCATATATCGTTTACGGGGCTTATCATCAATAACACCAACAATGGCATCCAACACCACCGCCAACAATCGAAATACCTTTCTCATTTGGAGCTATCCCTATGCTAAAAAATTATCTACATTCAACTATTATAGTCCTGCTTCAAGCCATTTTGCCAATTTTTGCAATATTGCTGATAGTGCCTTGGGTCTTCAATCATTCTGCGTCTCTCATGCAATGGCAACAGCAACTCACCCAAATGAAGCCTTGGTTTCTCATACTTCACGGCCTTTTTTATCTGGTATTTTTAGCGCTTTGGCCAAAAATCATCTCCCGCTTTCAACGGCAAAATGAACTCACCCACAAACAACTAAAAACAGCCATTAACGCACGCTGGTACCTGCTGGCAACTTTTATACTCATCGATTTACTGATGCTTTGGAGATAAGCATGAAAGACTATCCCATCAATAATTTATTACGTGAACCCACAGAAGCCTATTCGGCGATGACCTGCATAACCTTGGCGCTACTCGCATACACCCAACCCCATTTTTTCCTGCTCACTCAAAGCATGGCAGAGTATGCAGCCATAACACTATTAATCCCCGGTCTATTTCGTGGCTATCAGGCATTAAAAGTTAAATGCTACCACCACCGTTTGCTGGCCATGCCCACCTATGCATTATCAACCACAGAAATACCCCTATCAAAAAACTGGCTATTCATCGGCAGAGGTTTTCGCTGGCGACCCAGCCACACCCAAAAACTGCATCAAATAAAACAAGTGAAAAATGAACGCTTCATGCAAAGGGGCAAATGCTATCAAACCATTCGCCGCTTTTGCCAGAATCATGAACACAGCAAACTAGCCAAGTGGCTCAACACCCGTTCAAAACTCAATCCCTTTAGACCCGATCCACCGGTGGGCGGTAGTCCTTTTTTACATGGCCTGAGCGAGGAAGATAAACTGGTTTATATCCCGCAAGATGTCAGAGTTGGTCATACCTTTGTAGTAGGCACCACCCGAGTCGGTAAAACCAGACTGGCCAGCATCCTGATTAATCAGGACATTAGAAACGGCGAGGCGGTCATTGTGGTTGACCCAAAAGGAGATCAAGAACTTGTCCGGGATATGAAAGCAGCCGCCAAAGTATCAGGCAGAACCGATGATTTTCAAATCATCCACCTCGGCTTTCCCGAACAATCCGCCCATTACAACCCATTAAAAAACTACGATCAAGTCAGCGAAGTCGCCACGAGAATCACCGATGCCATAGCCGCAGAAGGGGAAGGCAAACAGTTTGCCGCTTTTGCATGGAAATATGTCAACATAGTCGCGATCTGCTTAGAAGAAATGAAGCAAGTCATTAATTACCAATCCATTGCATTCTATATCAGCCGCTTAGATCAATTATTAATGACCTATGCCGATGCCATCTTGCCCGGTCAATATCCAGATTACCACCAACAACTCGAAGAAATCATCGAAGAGCATGACAGTAAAATTGGTAAAAACAATAAAACCAAATCCCTCATGGAACGCCATCAAGCCGTCATTCAATACGTCAAATCCCACATCAACAAAACCATCAAAAACGGCAATATCGAGTCGTTACAAGATCAAATCCTGATAGACCTGTATGATGCTGCCATCATGGATAAACACTACTACGATAAAATCACCGCCAGCGTTGGTCCAGTATTATCAGAAATCAATAAAAGTAACGCCTCAAAAATTCTATCATCCAAAGAACAGCCAGAAGACATAGAACTGATGAATATCATCAAAAACAAAAAAATACTATATATTGGGCTAGACAGCCTAACAAACCCCAATATAGCCCAAGCCGTGGGCAAAGCCTTTTTATCAGATTTGGTATCAACTGCAGGTAAAATTTACAAGGAAACTGATGCCCATTACAAATTAAACCTGCACTGCGATGAACTATCTGAAATTATTCAAGATTCATTTGTTAAAATACTCAATAAAGCAGGTGGTGCCGGGTTTCAGGTAACGGCCTATGCCCAGACAATTCAAGACATGGAGGTAGCACTTGGTTCCAGAGCGAAAGCAGATGTATCCGAGGGTAATTTTAATACCCTGATCATGCTACGAGTCAAAAACGAAGAAACTGCCAACCTGCTGGTCAAAGTCCTTCCTCAAGTGGGTGTGGTTGGGCATGCTCAGGTGTCTATGGTTAATGATACGCCGCATGGGGATGATGGGGTTTATTTTAATACTACGAATGAGGATCGGGTGCAGACTTCTTCCGTGCCGATGATTGGAGTGGATGATATTGTCTCTTTGCCTAAAGGACAGGCTTTTGTTTTGGTGAATGGTGGGGAAGTTTTGAAGATTAGAATTCCTTTACCTTCACGAAGCAATCAAGAAAATACTAAACTATAGTTAATTCAGAGTGCTAAAGTTATTCTTCTCGACGAAGGTATAAATTTTATGATGCAATTATCAGAAGGTTTTTCCCTAATTGACAGAAAAAATTGCTCATTATATAAAAATGCTACCGGTTTCATTAAGCTTTCAGCATTAGATGCCATGAAAATATTTCAGAATCAAGTGGTCGAAAGTTTTAAAAACAAAACATCGCTAATTATTGCCCACACAGGCGTTTTATTAATGTTGAAATCTATACTGCAAGCAACAATTAAATTAAGTCAAAAAGATTATGAGTTATTTGCACTAAGAGACCCAGAAGTTGTTATCAAGGAAGGGAAAATATCCATTCAGCCTAAAAAAAACACTATAGGCCATCAAGATCTA
Organism: Legionella sp.; assembly: GCA_002863045.1. Taxonomy (GTDB): domain Bacteria; phylum Pseudomonadota; class Gammaproteobacteria; order Legionellales; family Legionellaceae; genus Legionella_C. The sequence continues at coordinate 21,737 of PKDH01000014.1, read as the reverse complement.
ATTAATCGTCTTAAAGACTATGGATATAATGTCGCTGCTATTAAAGAAGATTTTTTATATATTAACGAAGTTCGAAATCAGATAGTTCATCACTTTAATGAAGCTCCAATTGAAGAGCTAAAATCCAATATGATTTCTTTATTTTCTATTGTAAATGCCATATGTGGTGAATTTAGCGAAACTTTTTGGGGTGAAGATTTATGGAAAAGCCTAAAACAGCTCTCTGAGAAATCTGATCATCTAGTGCAAAAGTGTAAAAATTCATACAAACAAATTGGTTTTCAGCCGATAGAATATTATTTCAGATGTTTGAAATGCAGCTCAAATTTATTATTAATAATTAAGAAAAACAAAACATATGAGTTTCAGTGTCAATTTTGCAAAGCCAGTTTTAAAAAGGATTTTTTGATATCATCTTTGGAAAATTCAGAGAGTTTCTACGCTACACACCAAGTAATTCAATACCTATCTGTATATGTAAATAGTTTGAATATAGTAGACCAAAAAAAAATATTAGCTGCTGGAGAAAGCAACTCTCAAATTTATGGAATTGATACAGACGAAGATATTTCTCTCTTCTATGACAAAATAAACGAAATAAGCAATTCACCTTAATTAATTTCAACACCCCGAAATTTTATAGATAACTTTCTTGCCTGCGTCACTGCAAATTCTGTGCAGTGACGCAGAACAAACTCATTGATTTTACCTAGTAAAATCAACACATTAAACGCATTTGTCCTAGCGCGCCTTATGCGATAGGACAAAATATTGCCCTTAAACCCTTGCGCAGCAAACACCGCTTTGATAATTTTAAATTGAGCATAACTGATGAGCTGGTGGGATTCCGGCGAAACGTCATCTGACGTCTTATGCAATGCCACTTTATTCCCTAACCCTGTGGCTGGACGTACAGTAGGGAAACCCTTCATGGATCTTCTACCAACCGGTAGAACAAATGCGTTTGAGCATTTGCAGTCAACTACTTTCATTTTGACCACGGACTTGTGACAAGGCTGTTGCTTTGTCGTATTCATTAATAAATAAACTTAAGGAGGATAAAACCAGAACAACCGTTGTAACCAAATGAGTCGTTAGCCATTGAACGATTGATTTGCCCCCTGTATCGAGCTTTATGGCATCAGCCAGGTATCGCCTTTGAGTGAGCCGCTCGACCAACACTAAACCAAAGACAGGGCAAATACCGGCTTACGAGAAAACAATAATTCGGATCGGATGATGAGAAAATATTCTTTAAGACAGACCGCCAACCGATACTTAAAAATGGATCATCGGGGCAGCTTCAAGGATAAACAACATCGTGCTTTTGTCATTCACAAAATGATTGATGATCTTTTTGTGATTGGCCATGTCCCTGTGTCATGGCAGACATTGGAAAAGCACCACATTGAACAATTGGTTCAGCACTGGCGAAAACGTAGCATTAATCCAGCAACCATCATGCGTTACATGACCACCATTAGAAAATATCTTGTGAATATTGGCTGCCAGATTGCTGAAATAGACAATCAAAGCCTGCAACTTGTGCGCCCGAAATCACGTAAAAGCCAAATCGATATCCAGCCTGATATCTGGGAACGTATACATTCGCCCATCCCTCGGTTAATCATGGCCTTGCAAACGCAATTTGGATTGAGTTTTTCCGAAGCTATTCATTTACTGCCAGATATTCATATCAAAGAGGAAAGTCTTTGGATCACTCGAGAAATCGCTTTTAATTCAGAGGACCGCATGATTCCGATTAGAAATACTGTACAAAAGGCGATTGTGGTTAAGTTATGCCAGCTGACGAATAATCAAAGCATGAGAGAAATAAACAGCTACGATAATATCAGAACGACGTGGCGGAGCGAATTAACTACTCACCATCTACCGACCAATAAATCATGGCGCTATCTCTATGCCAGATATTTGTATCAAGCACTGTGTCCCTTATTAGGCAATTATCAAACCTGCTGGATGATACGGGATGAGATGGGCATTAAATCACGCAACACGTTATGGTTATATCTCAATGAGTAAATCAAAACTACGTAGCGCACAATTTTCTATTAATGAAGGATTGAAACAGATCAAAGGTTACTCCCACGCAAGCCTTGCCGACATGCGCCACATGCTCAACCGTTGCGTTAAGGATCTACACGAGCTTGGATATAAAGTTGGCCATATCAAAGGATTAAAACCTAAGCATGTGCATGTATTGGTTGAGCATTGGAAACAACAGGACAAGAACCCCGCAACAATCAAAAATTACATGTCCAAACTGAGAAAACTGGCGATTTTGTTAGATAAACCAACGCTGCTAAAACCTACTAATGATGATTACCAGATAACACGAAGAAATTATACCCCCACACACAACAAAGCCATTTATAACCTTGATACCTCGAAATGTACTGATCCGATGATCCGCTTATCCCTTGAAGCACAAGCATTATTCGGACTTCGCCGTGAAGAATCGATGAAAATCATCATCAGTGATGCATGGCACGGTAACTGCCTTAAAATCAAACCTAGCTGGACGAAGGGCGGTATTGGCCGAACACTGGAAATTACCAATCAAGAGCAGCGCCAGTGGCTACAAAAGGCGTCACTACAAGTAAAGCAAGGCTATTCACTAATTCCTGATGCTAGAACTTACAAGCAACATCTCAGATATTACCAAACCGAAACTGAACATCTGGGTATAAAGAAATGCCACGGCCTTCGCCATGCGTATGCTCAAAGACGATATTTTGAACTGTCCAAAATGTATGATCCTCAAGGCAAGGGTCTGCGTTGTCCTTTGGAAGGAGGTAAGGCATTTAAAGAAATGTCGCCAGCGGAGAAAAAAATTGACCGTAAGGTTCGAGAGATACTTTCCCGGGAAATGGGTCATTCTCGTAGGGTCATAACTCGCATTTATTGTGGATAGCAGTTATGCAAAGTTCTTTTGCTATATATCAATATCATATAATTACACCTATCCCAAAACCATTGTTTCAAGCATTTAACTTGATAAAATCAAAGAAACACAACTGAGGAGTCAGTGAAATCCTGACGAAACCGCGAGGTCTTGTGATACACCATTTTTTCCCTAATTTGATGGTGGAACGTTAAGTCGGGAAACCCTTCATGGATTCGTCTTACGGCTTTAAGCCAACGGAATGCGCTAGGCATATCATCTTTAATAATTAGGTAAATCAACCGACACGTCGGTGATCTTTGTTTTGCATAACCCACAGGGGATTACTTATCCCTGATGGGGCTAATCCTCTTTATTGAATAAGGAGCATATCATGCAAAAGGCAAAAGCGGTGCAGCTGGAAGTCGAGCACTTATTGTTTGAACTCAATTGTTGTGTGAATGATTTGCAAAATGTTCGCTTGCAAATATCTGCGGATGACATTCACCAAGCAGAACTGAGTTTAAATAAACTGGAATCGCTCATTTCCTTTGTAAAAATTTTCTCTAAGAGAAAAATCGCTTGCTGATCCCTTGAAGTAATTCATTACCCGCATAACAGAAAAACATCTGCTTTATGCGGCTATTTTTATGTTATGCGATTTTTAACCCCAACAGGAGAATATTATGACTGCATCATTGAACCGCATCCAGCTTATTGGCAATCTGGGTGCCGATCCAAATAGTATTACCGGCAAAGACGGTCAAGCTTTTGTCACAGCCACACTGGCCACCAATGAATCGTTTAAACAAAACGATGAATGGCAAACCCGGGTGGAATGGCACCAACTGGTTTTCTTTGGCAAATACACCAAGGTTACTGAATTCTTACATAAAGGCAGCCAAGTCTTCATAGAAGGCAAGTTGCGCTCTAATTCATGGACTGATAAAGACGGAAATACCCGTTCTGCCATCAGTATTGTGGTGGGCAATATCCAGTTGCTTGGTCAAAGTAAAACCAGCGATGACCAGCCTGTCAACAACACCGCTGAAAGCCACGTTGCTCAAATGCGTGAAATGTTGCAGGAAACGACAGAAGTACCGTTTTGAATTAATTAATCACCCAGCATGGGAGCACGCTCCCATGGGGCTTGCTCTCTATATTACTAAGGAGAAAAGCCCTATGGATACCCTTCAAATCTATGTTGCCTGCCTGGCATCTTATAACAACGGTATATTAGTTGGCGACTGGATTGATGCCACACAATCTGAGTCTGATATCATGGCTGAAATCTATGAGATGCTTGAAAATAGTCCGGAAGAAGATGCAGAAGAATTTGCAGTGCATGATTATGAAGGTTTTGGTGATGTTGATATCGATGAGTATACCTCGATTAAAACTATTGCTGAGTATGCAGGTTTTATCCAGCAATATGGCCACATTGGTAAGGCTTTGCTTTCTGAATATGAGGTATCAGAAGCAGAATCGATGATGGATAATTGTTATCAAGGTTGCTTCGATTCAGAGGTTGATTTTGCCTGGCAATTATTTGATGAATGCTATGCGCACCAGATACCGGATAATTTGAGATTTTACTTTGATTACGAGGCTTTTGCTCGTGATCTGTTTATCAATGATTATTGTTCGGTTGATGTTGATAGCGAGACGCATGTTTTTTCAAGGTATTAAGCCCCCAACCGGGGCTTTTTCTGTTTTTAATGAATAGAATTTCAGATTCAAATTTTATAAGCCCCCTAACCAATAACAAAGAATACCAATCGGTTACATTTTGGATTGGGTACCAAAATCGGTACCAAGATTAAGGATTTGAACTGAGAGTTTTTACTAAAAGCCTTATGAAATATGGCTCCCCGGGACGGGCTCGAACCGCCGACCTAATGATTAACAGTCATCCGCTCTACCGACTGAGCTACCGGGGAATAAGGCGGAATCTTAAAGAAATTCCGCCAAGAGGTCAAGATTATTTAAAATTTATTTTGTGGTTTGACAAAATTTCTCAAATCGTGTCATCGCATCTTCCAAAACATTCATGCTAGTAGCAAAGGATAGACGAATAGAACCTTCACTGCCAAAAGCCGAACCTGGCACCAATGCGACCCCTGTTTCTTGCAATAAGGCATCGGCAAATTCAAGATCATTCGCAAAACCACGCGCGGTAATGATGTCTTGCACGTTAGGAAATAAATAAAATGTGCCATCAGCTGGAATCACTTCAACGCCTTTGATAGTAGAAAGTTTATCAACAATAAAGTCATGCCGCTCTTTAAATGCTTTCACCATCATGCTGACTTCCTCTTGGCCACCATTGAGCGCCGCAATCGCCGCTTTTTGAGCGATAGAGCAAGGATTAGATGTTGATTGTGATTGAATGGTTTTCATGGCATTAATAATATTGGCAGGCCCTGCGGCATACCCTATACGCCAGCCGGTCATGGCGTATGCTTTGGAGACACCGTTTAACACAAATGTGCGTGCGTAAAGTTCAGGCTTGGCATTAACGATATTCGCAAAGGTGTGATTCCACAAAATATGTTCATACATATCATCGGTAGCAATATAGACATGCGGATGATTCACTAAAACTTCACCCAGTGCTTCTAATTCAGCCATGGTGTAAGCAACCCCTGAAGGATTTGAGGGGCTATTTAAAAACATTAATTTGGTGCGTGGGGTAATGGCTTGCTCTAGTTGTAAGGGTGTCATTTTGTAATGAGTTTTGGGCGTGGCTTCAATAATAATCGGTTTGGCGTCGGCTAAAAGCACCATATCAGGGTAAGAGACCCAAAAAGGCGCGGGAATAATGACCTCATCACCTGGGTTCAGCAGCGCTTGGCATAAATTATAATTACTTTGTTTACCCCCTACAGATACTAAAATTTGATTTAACGCATAGTCTAATTGATTATCACGCTTAAATTTTGCGGCAACCGCTTCTTTTAATTGGGCCACACCATCAACGGCCGTATATTTGGTAAAACCCGCATCAATGGCGGCAATGGCGGCATCTTTGATATGCTTTGGTGTATCAAAATCAGGCTCGCCCGTGCCTAGATTAATAATGTCCTTACCTTCAGCTTTCATTTTGGTGGCTTTGGCCGCTACCGCAAGTGTTGGGGAGGGTTTAACGCGCTGCACCCGTTTGGCTAAATCATGATTCATCTTACATAGACTCCTTTAAATCGACTGAATGTTACAAACACAACAAATTTAGCCACAGGTCAATCAAAAACACCACGAATGTTTTATACTCTGGGGCATAATTTTTCTTTTAACCGCTTTGAATGAAACAAATTTTTGCACTGACCTCTGATTATCGCCCAGCAGGTGACCAACCAACTGCGATCACCTCGCTTATCGATGGATTAAAAGCCGGCCTTGCACAACAAACACTTTTAGGTGTTACAGGCTCAGGCAAAACCTTTACCATCGCTCATGTTATTCAAGCCATGAAACGACCCGCACTTATCATGGCACCTAATAAAACATTGGCCGCGCAATTGTATGGTGAATTTAAGGCTTATTTCCCCCACAATGCCGTGGAATATTTTGTCTCTTATTATGATTATTATCAGCCCGAAGCCTATGTACCAGCCTCTGATATGTTCATTGAAAAAGATGCTTCGATTAACGAGCAAATTGAACAAATGCGTTTATCTGCCACCAAAGCTTTGATTGAGCGCAAAGACGCCATTATTGTGGCCACCGTATCAGCTATTTATGGCTTGGGCGACCCTGAGTCTTATTTGCGTATGGTGTTACATGTTTCACAAGGTGAGCGCATTAGCCAACGTGATATTTTAAAACGCTTAGCCGAGATGCAATATACGCGCAACAATCAGTTTTTAGAGCGTGGGCAATTTCGTGTGCATGGTGAAATTATTGATATTTTTCCAGCTGATTCGGAAAAAGATGCCATTCGTATTGAATTATTTGACGATGAAATTGAGCAAGTGGCCACCTTTGACCCGTTAACCGGTGAAATATTACAGCGTTTATCACGCATCACCATTTTTCCTAAAACCCATTACGTCACACCACGCGCACGCGTACTTGAAACCATTGAGTTGATTAAAGCAGAACTGCAAATACGCCTTCAAGAATTCAAGCAAGCGGATAAATTACTTGAAGCACAACGTCTTGAGCAGCGTACCAATTTTGATATTGAAATGATGCTTGAACTTGGCTATTGCTCAGGGATTGAAAATTACTCACGTTATTTAGCCAAACGTGCAGCCGGTGAAGCCCCGCCAACTTTATTTGATTATCTACCCAAAGAAGCGCTGCTTATCATTGATGAGTCACATGTCACCATTCCACAAATAGGCGGCATGTATCGCGGTGACCGCGCGCGTAAAGAAACGTTGGTGCAATATGGCTTTAGGCTGCCTTCAGCGCTTGATAACCGCCCCTTGCGTTTTGAGGAATTTGAGGCGCGTGCACCTCAAACTATTTTTGTCTCAGCCACTCCAGGTCCTTATGAGCAAGAGCATGCCGATAACATCGCCGAACAAGTAGTCAGACCCACAGGCCTTGTTGACCCTGTGGTCACCATTCGCCCGGTTACACGCCAAGTTGATGATGTTTTATCCGAAATTCATTTGGTTAAAGCCCAAGGCGAGCGTGTTTTAATCACCACCCTTACCAAACGCATGGCTGAAGATTTGACCGATTATTTACAAGAGCATGGTGTAAAAGTACGTTATTTGCATTCAGATATTGATACGGTCGAACGTATGGCCATCATTCGTGATTTACGTTTAGGTGAATTTGATGTGGTGGTAGGCATTAATTTACTTCGTGAAGGGCTTGATATGCCAGAAGTTTCACTGGTGGCTATTTTAGATGCGGATAAAGAAGGCTTTTTGCGTTCAGAGCGCTCTTTAATTCAAACCATAGGGCGCGCAGCACGCAACCTTAATGGTCGGGCGATTTTATATGCTGATAAAATCACAGGCTCGATGGAGCGCGCTTTAAACGAAACTCATCGTCGCCGTGAAAAGCAATTAGAGCATAACAAGCTTCACGGCATTACCCCTCAGGGCATTCATAAATCCATCCATGATATTCTAGATAATCAGCCGAAAACAAAATCCACTCAAAACATTCAATCGACCAAAGCGCCGGTCATGCGTGCCAAAGACATTACTAAGAAAATCAAGCAACTAGAAAAAGCCATGCAGCAGCATGCCCAGAACCTTGAATTTGAATTAGCGGCTAATGTACGCGATGAAATATTGATGCTGAAAAAGCAATTAAGAGAAGACCCGACAGCGTAAGACTTTGAACCCTAAGGTTCAAGTGGGTAGCGGATGAATCAGTTCAGGCTTCCTACTTTAAAGTAGGCTTGCGCAACGCTGATGTCAGGATGCTTCCCGATTTAGAAGTGTTGGTTCTAAAATCTTTTGCTGCCGGATAAATTAAATTTTAGCTTAATTTTTATATTTTTCAACATGAAAACCCCACTTTTATTATAAATATTGAGCAAATCAACCGCTTGTTCCTTATGATAAAGCGTGCTATAAAAATGCCATCAACATTTTCATTGATCAAAGTAAAGGATTATGTAATGAACAAAGCCATCTTAGCTGCTTGTATTTTAAGCGTTTGTGCTAACTCATTCGCCGGTACCATGGGCGAGCCTGTTGCAGAACTTCCTTATTTTGCCAAAATAGGGGCAGGTTATGCTTGGAGTAATCAAGCCGATGTGCGACCTAATAGCCCTTCATGGGATCCGGCCATTCAAGGTTATAATGCAGATTTAGGACAGTCTACTTTTTATTTTCTTGAAATAGGTAAAACCATTCATCCTTTTGTAGACATAAGCCTAAGCTATATCAACCATGATGAATTTGATTATCAAAAATACCAAACAACACCAACGCCTGTACCTTTAACACCTGGCTTTACTGGAAACAGTCGTACACGTTTTTTTGATGTCAACAATCAAAGCATTTTGTTTAATATTAACTTACATGCACCTCAAAGCTATACAGCTTTAATGGGTTTTGAAATCTCGCCTTTTATTGAAGGTGGCATTGGATATGCACATAATGAAGTTAAAAATTTCCATACTGTGGGCTTAGTATTTCCACCAGGGGGCGGCTCAACAACTTCAATTGGTAAAGATACCCATCAAAGCAGTTTTGCGGCACAAGGCAGTGCAGGAATCAACCTTCATCCTGAAAACACGCGTTTTAGCATGGATATTGGCTATCGCTATTACTACGGTGGTAAATTTCATGCACCTGCAACTGTTTTGTCCAATACCGCGAGTAACCCTGGACAATTTGTCACCGCTACAGCTGCATGGGATGGCAAAGTTCGTGCCAATGAAGCTTACATCGCACTAAAATTTGTTTCTTAATTTTCACTCCTTCATCCTCCCTTTTAAGCTAATTTGTTTACAATATAAGCAAATTGGCTTTTTTATTGAACTTATTCGCTAGATATTCTGCTAAGAGCGCGCTAAACTGTACTTTTTTATGAGTAGGTGACCATGCGCTTTCTATGTTTTTTCCTAAGTTTTGGCTTAATCATCTCATCAAGCTTGGCAACGCCTGCACTTACCACCCTCCAGGGTACAAAAATTTCTTTAACTGAACTTAAAGGCCAATGGGTGGTTATTAATTATTGGGCCAGCTGGTGTGCGCCCTGCCTAGCAGAAATTAAAGCACTTAATCAATTTTATCAGCAAAAGTCTAAAAATGTGTTGCTATTTGGGGTTAACTTTGAGGATACCTCAGCAGCTCATCAACAACAGTTAACCAAACAATTGCATATTATGTATCCAAATTTACGCGATAATCCGCAAACACTTTTAAAGCTTGGCGAGATTAAAGGCGTACCTGTAACCTTTATCTTAAATCCCCAAGGTCAGCTGCAGACCACTTTATATGGCCCGCAAACACTGAAAACCCTATCTTCTGCGGTTCGTGAGTTTAAAAGAGACTATTATGCCAAATAACTTATCTCCATCATCGTTATTTCCTATACAAGCTGTGTTCGTAGACGATATAACTCGCGATTTTATTAGTGGTTATTTTCAATATTCGGCGAATGAGGCAGCAGAGCGGCTAGGTATATGCATGACTACTTTGAAAAAAGCATGCCGTAGATTAGGTATTAAGCGTTGGCCGCATCGGAATTATCAGGCCTTGCTCGATTTACAAGACATGGTTGATAATCACCCGCACTTAACACCTGCTATGAAACATGACTATAGCCAAAAAATTGCTCAAGCATTGGCTCAGTTTGCCGAGAACCCCAAGCTTTCGCCTAAAACATTATTCGGCAAAGCAAAAGTTGAGGGCTTGCGTCGAACCGCACGTTATGAGCCTCTACCGTCTGATGAAGAAGCTGATACCAAAGATGCTGCGGATGCCTTGATGACTCTAAAGACAACTTACCCGTTATCTTTTTTTAAGCCACCTTCACCTTCTTTTTTTTCAGAAGAAATATTAGCCAGCGGCAGCATTTACCCGCAATCACCTCAAAACAAAAGCCATCCATCACCTGATAAAAGGTTTGAAGCGTCACAGCCCATGGGGTGAAGTGCTTTAACTTACCTAAAGCTTTGGGTTATTTCAACCAATGCATCGCAACCTATGGGACATCTGGTTATAATGATTTATTTTGCTCTATGTGTTAAGGATAAAGATGAATCTCACTTTAGATGACATCGCGCATCACGTGCAAGGTACCCTCATAGGCTCATCGACGATGACCATTTCAACTTTATGCGCTATTGATGCGATTAAGCCTGGTAGCCTGGTATTTGCTGAGGGTCGTGATAATTTAATCTGTGCTGAACAATCAAGTGCTGCGGCAATTTTAGTGAGCCATACGGTAACTCAAAGTACCAAACCCCTTATTCAAGTCACTCATCCTTTACAAGCTTTTATTCAATTGCTCAATCTTTTTTATCCAGAAAAGCGACCCACACCTGATATCCATCCAACTGCCATCATTGCGGATGATGTAAGCATTGGTGCGCGTGTGACCATTGGCGCTTATGTTAGCATCGGGTCAGGGAGTGTTATTGGTGATGATTGTATTTTGCATCCTCATGTGTGTATCGGACAACACGTAGTGCTGGGAGAGCATAGCACGCTTTTCCCTCATGTAACGGTTTATGATAAAAGTCAAATCGGTCATCATGTACGCATTCATGCCAACAGTGTCATTGGTGCTGATGGCTTTGGTTATACAGCTTTAGAGGGCAAACATCTTAAAATTCCTCATGTGGGATGCGTGGTGCTTGGCAATCACGTTGAGATAGGCGCCAACAGCGTGATAGACCGCGCCACCCTTGGTGAAACTTATATTGGTGAGGGCACGAAAATTGATAACTTTGTGCAAGTGGCTCATTCGGTTAAATTAGGCAAGCATAATATTTTATGTGCGTTTACCGGTATCGCGGGCAGCAGTCAAAGTGGCGATAATGTCATATTCGCCGCCAACGTTGGCGTAAGCGACCATGTAAAAATTGATGATAACGTTATCTTAGGCGCCCGTGCTGGTGTTCCACCACGCAAGCATTTATTACAAAATAATATTTATTTAGGTAATCCCGCGCGCCCTAAACAAAAAGCGTTACAGCAAGAACTTGCTGTTACCCGCATTCCGTTAATGAGCAAAACTCTACGCGCTTTAGGTGATAAGCTCAAAGCGCTGACCACCCGTGTTGAACAGTATGAACAGGAATCTAAATCATCATGAACCAGCCTTTGGTCCTTGTGGATGGCTCAGGTTATTTTTTTCGAGCTTTTCACGCGCTCCCTCCCCTAACGACCAGCAAACAGCAACCCACCGGAGCAATTTTTGGGGTGGTCAATATGGTGAAAAAATTACAAGCAGATATTCCAACCACCCATTTTGCCATTATTTTTGATGCCAAAGGGCCTACTTTTCGTCACGAACTTTATGCTGACTATAAAGCACATCGCCCACCTTTGCCCAAAGAGCTATCTGGTCAATTCCCTTTTTTATTAAAAATTTTAACAGCCATGGGCGTGCCGGTTGTTAGTGTTGCAGGCGTTGAAGCAGATGATGTGATTGGTACCCTAGCTACGCAAGCTACTCTAGATAAGCGTGAGGTTATCATCTCAACCAGCGATAAAGATTTAGCGCAATTGGTCAATGACCATGTCACCTTGATTAACACCATGACCCAACAACGTCTAGACCCGGCAGGTGTTGCAGCTAAATTCGGCGTACAACCCCAGCAAATCATTGATTACTTAACGCTTGTGGGTGATACGGTTGATAATATTAAAGGCGTTCCTAAGTGTGGACCTAAAACCGCAGTAAAGTGGCTTAACACTTATGGCACATTAGCCAATTTGTTAGCGCATGCTCATGAAATTACCGGTAAAATTGGCGATAATTTACGCGCAGCCCAACCTCTCTTGGCGCAATCAAAGCAGTTGGTAACCATTAAAACTGATGTCGCACTACCGATAACGCTTGATGAGCTTGTGATGAAAAAACCTGATAACGCGACGCTTATCAGTTTAACCCACGAGCTTGAATTTAAAGCCTGGCATAAAGAATTAACTCAAACAACACCAGCCCCATCGAAACCTTTGACTGACAGCACATCGATTGATTCACCTAAAGCCTGGGAAGTATGGCTTGAAAATGCGCACAAAGCCGCGGCTCTTGTATTTGAATTTCATTGTTCTAAACAAGATGAGCTTATTGGTTTAAGCCTTATGACAGGCTCTGATGACCTTATTCATATAAATTTTGCAGATACCCAATCATTGACTTTTGCTTTCATCGCACCTGGCTTAAAAAGTTTATTTAATTTAGCTCATATGACCAAAATAAGTCATGACTTAAAGCAAAGTTTTGTGTGGTTAAAAAAGGCTGATATCGCCCCAACCGGGCTTTTTATGGATACCATGCTGGCCTCTTACGTACTAAATAGCACCGCTGCCAAACATGATTTAGCTTCTCTTGCAACAGCTTATTTACAAAATACTGCTGATTTAACTTATCCAAAATCAGCCACTTTGCCAGAATTAACCCAGATTAACAGCGCGCGACTTTTGGCCATTCACGCCTTAAATGACATATTATGTCACAAGCTTTCGCCAAATTTGATGAAAGTTTTACAAGAGATTGAACTGCCTTTGCTTTGGATTTTAGCTGATATGGAGCATCATGGCGTTTTGATTGATACCCATTTACTCAAACAACATAAAACAGTATTAGATAAGCGCATCAAAACGCTAGAAGATGAAATTACCCAACTAGCTGGCCATGAATTTAATGTCAATTCACCCAAGCAATTGCAAGTTGTGCTTTTTGATGAGCAAAAGCTTCCCATTACAGCGCGCACACCCAAAGGCCAACCTTCAACTGCTGAATCGGTGCTTGAAGAGTTAGCTGCAGACTACCCATTACCCTCGCTGATATTAACCTATCGTCGCCTAACCAAATTAGTGTCAACCTATGTTGATGCTTTACCCAAACGCATCAACCCGCATACCAAACGCATTCATACCTGCTTTAATCAAGCCATTACGGCTACCGGTCGCCTATCCTCCAGTGAACCTAATTTACAAAATATCCCCATTCGCCATGAAGAAGGACGCTTAATTCGCAGTGCGTTTATTGCACCGGTAAATCATGTGTTAATTTCAGCTGATTACTCGCAAATTGAACTGCGCATCATGGCGCACTTATCCCAAGATGCGCATTTACTGCATGCGTTTGCTCATAACTTAGATATTCATCGCGCCACAGCAGCTGAATTATTCGATGTGACTTTGTCAGAGGTTACCACCGAGCAGCGGCGCTGTGCTAAAGCAGTGAACTTTGGCTTAATTTATGGTATGTCAGCATTTGGTTTGGCCAAACAGCTTAAAATTGAACGTTTTAAAGCCCAACATTACCTAGAGCGTTATTTTGCGCGCTACCCAGGTGTGCAAGATTATATGGACAAAACGCGCGCGCAAGCGCATGCGCAAGGCTTTGTCGAAACACTGATGGGGCGTCGGCTGTATCTGCCAGCCATTCAGGCGAAAAACATGGCACTACAGCGCGCAGCCGAGCGCATGGCCATTAATGCACCCATGCAAGGCACGGCAGCGGATATCATTAAATGTGCCATGATCCATTTAGCTAAATGGCAAAAAAGCCATCCTGAAATTGACCTTAATATGACCATGCAAGTGCATGACGAATTAGTCTTTGAAGTAGCAGAAAACCATGTAGAGCAAGCTAAGAAAATCATCCAACACACCATGGAACATGCCGCGACCCTTGATGTGCCTCTGATTGTGTCAATCGGTGAGGGATCTAACTGGGATGAGGCCCATTAATGTCGCGCTTATCAGTTACTTGCTGCTTCATTTCTGTATATTTTAGATAAGCTCTGCTAGCTTAATAAGCAGTATTAATTTTATGTAGGCGCTGGCAAAGTTGAATCAGGCTCGCTCATTTCAGAATCATTAGAATCAGACGATGATGTTGAAAAAAAACTCAATGCGTTAAATTGACTACTCAGCTCTTCTATATAGCTTTTTGGCGATGGTTCCTGAGCTTTTTTATAGGCTTGCAAACAAAACTCAAACACCTTCATGGCGGGTTGATTATGCGCCGCAACAGCCACATCGTAAGCGCTATGACCAATAGCATTTTTAGCCAAGATTACTTGATGCTGCATTTGGGGTGTAAGCGTGTTGAGTATCATGATCAAGCAATCAATATGTTGTTTATTTTGAGCGACTTGTATTAAAAGACTGCTATTTTCACTATCATACATATCACAAAGCACGGCAATATTTTCAGCAGATAATCGTGCCAACAACATTGCCAGAATCTCTTTAGAATGCATACAGGCTTGAGTTAGCATATTGTAGCCTAAATACTTAAATTGTTTATGTAATAAAGTAATAAGTTCTTCGTTACTAAAAGGCTTAAGTAAAGCCTGAGAAACCCTTATATCTTGTTTGTAATAATTGACGCAAAGTAGTTTTGAGTAATTTTTATCACCATAGATATCTAAAAGTTTCAATTGATGGTCTTTGTCTAAATGGGCAAAAAATGCCAGCGCTTTAAGCGGATGATGATGCAATAAAATATCAAAAGGAAGCTCAAAAGAACGTACCATTGTATGTTCACGCGAAATTCGCGCATTCATCAATAATATTTTTTGCTCAAAGTTCATATCATCTAGTAATCGCGTTAAGACATCTGGTTGATGACGCGCTGCTAGTATCAATATACCGCGATTGCTTGTTGCTTGACGTAAAAAATTAAAGCGCTTTTCGACCTCAAGCTCTAAGCACCAAGCCACTATGTTATCAATGCTGCTTTGATGTGTGTGAGCAGTAGAAGACAAAGCTTGGGCAAAAAAAGATTCTTGCCATTGAACGGATAAATTAGCAAACCAGGTAAAAGATAATGTTTGAAAAGATAGGTCTAAAAGCGTTTTATACGCTTGAAGCGTTAAGTGTGGCTCAATTTCAACCGTACAATTAAAAATAGCATCGATACTTGCTGGCGAATAATGCTTTAGTAAATTTGGGTAACGCACCAGCTCTATCATATAAGGCACAGTGGATACATCATATTTTAAATCATTATGAGCGAGCGCTTGTAAAAATAATAACTCATTAGCGTCTGTCATCAAATAACCTTGCTCTACAAGGCATTGCAGATATAAAGCAATAAGCCTCGGTCCGTTGAGTTGAGTGACGCCAGAACTTTCTTCATCTAAATCAAATACATCGGTTACCGCTAATGTGCCGCACTGTAATAGTTGTTCAAGCAAAGAAATGATGGCTTCGTATTCATATAATTTATAACCATCACTGTCATAACCTCGATATCCATAATGGTCTTGTAATTCTTGATAAAAAATTGCAATCAAATTATTTAACAGCAACCATCCGGTATAGGCTTCTTTAAAGCGTACGTTAAAAATTGCTTTTTGTTGTTCAGTTAACGTATGACTATTTGAATAAACATCTTCAGCATGTAAAGCGCATACACCTAAATTGTTTTGTGCAGCATACAAAGTTAAAGCGTTATAAGTATGAACTTCGTCAGTCAGTTGATGAGCAATTTGAGAGACGAGTTCTTCGCGTAAATAGGTTAACAATTGATTCATATTTTTTGGGCGATTAAAACTGCGTGCTAAATCGTTTAAGCGAATGATTAAGCCCTCAGAGCATCCCGCAATGCCCTCACGCAATTTAACTTGTATGGCGCTTTGTTCATTCAATCCAACTTCACGCGTAAGATTTAATACATGTATTAATAGAGGTTTCATGTACTCCTTGCCTATATAAGTGGCATTAGGATCTAAATGACGTGCTAAATGCTTTTGTATCGTATGTGCATCATTCGCACAAACTCCTGTGGCGATAAATCTTATTATTTCTTCATTTGACCAATTTTTAGGGTCTATAGACTCAAGGCGATAATTATCGTAGGTAAAAATATTTTTAGGATTAATTAGCGGCATAAAATTCTAAACACTTTAAAGTAAGTGACGTAATAATACTTATCATTTATTAAGGTTTTATTAGGTAAATACATAAAATTTACTTAATTTTTTAAAGCTGAGGCCTATTTGTATCCTCATCAGCAGGACTCAACGGCGGCGTGTGAGATGATTGAAAAAAAGAAGTATGGCATGTCCTTTTAGCAGGTGTATTTTGTGTCGTCGTTGGTGGGCGTTTTTGTAATAATTGACGGTAGTTTAAACGACGCTCGAATTCATCCAAAGCTCGGCGATTATTGGCCGTCATCGCAATCGAGTAAGCCGTTTGCTCAAATAGATTGTTTCGGTAAATTAGGGTTTGTTGCATGCCATGCTCAAGGCCATCTAATAAAAGACACAAACTACCAAAAAAATTAGCCGAGCTGGCAGCTATCATTAATACATTGAGTCCTAGCGCATTTTCCTGTGCATATAAATCGAACCGATAAGCTGGTTTAATTTTTGCTAAAATTGTCTCTAAAAGCTCAGGATAATACTGAATTGACAAGGTCAGTAAGTTATCATTACTTTGTGTTAATTGCTGGGTTAGCATAGTCAAATATTGCTCAGGTTCAAGATCAGTGATTAAGTCTAAAACAAGGGCAGGCGTGGTGTGATAATTCATAATGTTTAATAACACTTCACCGCTTTGACCCTGATTTGAGCTTAATAATTTAAGTTGTTGGTGTGGATGGAAGGTATGCAAGAAAGCCGTGGCATGTATTGGATGATATTGTAGCCACTCTTCAAAGGCATTTTGGGGAAACATCGGTTGTGTCATCAACATAATTTTCTCATCTGCGGCAATATTCTCTAATAATCGTGCGATGATTTCAGGCTGATAACGCGCAGCAAGCGTTAAGATATCTTCTTTTAATTGCGCTTTGGTTAAAAAAAATGACCGCTTTTTTGGGTTAAGCCGGAGTAACGAGGTGGCGATATGAGAAGCCGCGCTTTGGGCAAGTGTTGAGGTATTGGATAAAGCTTGACCTAACAAGCGGGTTTTTATCTTAAAGGGGAGACGTGTCATCCAATGATATGTTATAGGATTAGGCTTAGCATCAGGCCGCAGAATTTGCAATACCTCAAAAGCGTTTAGCGCACAAAAAGGTGTGTGCCTCACACCACGACTTACCATTATTTCAACCAATAAAGGTGAATACTGTTTGAGCAAATCAGCATGTTTAATAAGCTCAACAACATGCTCAAGGTAATAAGGTTTTTGCATCAACTGTGCCACAGCTTTTATGTGCGGTTTAACCAAAACAAGTTCCTTGAAAAATAATGCTTCACCGGCATCTGCTTGTAGATAATCATGTGCGACCAGATAAGCCATTAGTTGTGCAATTAATACCGGCCAGTTAAGCGCCTGCACACACGAGGTTTCTTCATCCACCAAAAAGATATCATTAACGGATAACTCTTCAGGCAAAAAAATTGTTTTAAACCAGGCGACAATGGCGTCATATTGATACATTACGTAACCTTCAGCGTTATAGCCTTTGTATTCAAAATAATCTTGAAGCTCCCGCGAAAATGCCTGAACCAAACCATCTAATAGCGCCCAACTGTTAAAGCCTGTGTTAAATTCTTTTTCAAATTTAGTTTTTTGTTTTGAGGTTAGTTCAAAATATTGATTATCTAGAAACACATCACCTGGATGTAGCGCTTCTACGCCTAAATTCCTGGTAGCCGCATAAAGGGTAAACGCATTATAAATATGCACTTCATCTGTAAGTTGATGGGCGATAAAACGCATCAAATCTTCACGAAAAACGGTTAGAAATTGCGTCATATTTCGCGGGCGATTGAAACTGCGTGTTATATCATTTAAACGAATTATCAAGCCTTCAGTGCATTTTTTGAAACCCTCTTGCAGTTTCAAGCAAAGTGATAATTGCTCATTTGTAGAAGTCTCTTTGGCAAGATTTAATATATGTCCTATAGCGTTAATTATATAAGTTTTATGGCGATGAGTAGCTTCAGGGCCGATATGGCGCAAAAGATGCTCAGAGACGGCATCTGTTGGTACATCTAGCTTTTCAGCAACAAACGTTATGATTGCTTCCATAGACCAGCTATCAGAACGTTTAGGCTCACGTCTACAAGCTTCAAAAATAAACCCTTTATGCGGATGAATCATTAACATTTGTGACATCTCAAGATTTAAGTTAAGTGCTTAGTATACCTATTGAGCTTTAAAATAGTGAATCATTCGATAATCTACAGATGACGAATTGTATTTAATTTTCATTCAAAATAAAATGTACACATATTTTATTTTTTTTTTGCCATAAATTACCCTTCGATATCCATTGGTACAACAATAAAAAACGTTCAATCATCTTTTATCAACATGAGAATTCAATATGCCAACCTTAACCTTGTCTACAATTTTAATGAAGCTAGATAAGCTACAAAAATCAGCTGATTTTGATATAAAAATCACAGGCCTCATTACTCAAATTCAACATGATTATTCTGACCTTGCGGCCATATATTTTAAAAATGTGTTACAAAGATTAGGGTTGGGAAATTTTGATACGCTAAATACTTTATCTGTGCTAGATGGTTTTTACGCGAGGGCTCATGGGCCAGTGTAATAAGCCCATTTTATGAAGTAGATAAAATACAATACTTGAACAATTAATACGTTTAAAGCATAATTAAAAAACATAAATTAAATGCAACTAACATGCCAGCCATAAATTTAGAAAAAACACTTTCTCAAGCATTTCAGTACTATAAGGCAAAAAATTACATTCAAGCGATTGAATGCTATCAAAACGCGGCGGCGCAGAATAACGCGAAAGCCCAATGTTTCTTAGGGCTAATGTATGACCATGGCCAAGGTGTTGAACAAGATAAGAAACAAGCGTTTGAATGGTTTGAAAAAGCAGCGCAACAAAATCACGCTATTGCTCAACGTATCTTAGGGGCAAGATATGCCAATGGCGAAGGTGTTGAAAAAAACAAGCATAAAGCGTTTGAATGGTATCAAAAAGCGGCGCAACAAAATGACGCTACTGCCCAATATAATTTAGGGGTAATGTATGACCACGGCCACGGTGTTGAACAAGATAAGAAACAAGCGTTTGAATGGTTTGAAAAAGCAGCGCAACAAAATCACGCTATTGCTCAACGTATCTTAGGGGTAAAATATGCCAATGGCGAAGGTGTTGAAAAAGACGAGCATAAAGCGTTTGAATGGTATCAAAAAGCGGCGCAACAAAATGACGCTATTGCCCAATATAATTTAGGGGTAATGTATGACCACGGCCAAGGTGTTGAACAAGATAAGAAACAAGCGTTTGAATGGTATCAAAAAGCGGCGCAACAAAATGACGCTACTGCCCAATATAATTTAGGGGTAATGTACTACCATGGCCAAGGTGTTGAACAAGATAAGAAACAAGCGTTTGAATGGTTTGAAAAAGCAGCGCAACAAAATGACGCTACTGCCCAATATAATTTAGGGGTAATGTACTACCACGGCCAAGGTGTTGAACAAGATAAGAAACAAGCGTTTGAATGGTATCAGAAAGCGGCGGCGCAGAATGATGTCGATGCTCAGCGTAATTTAGGGAGAATGTACTACCACGGCCAAGGTGTTGAACAAGATAAGGAACAAGCGTTTGAATGGTTTGAAAAAGCGGCGGCGCAGAACGACGCTATTGCCCAATATAATTTAGGGGTAATGTATTGCCACGGCCACGGTGTTGAAAAAAACGAGCATAAAGCGTTTGAATGGTTTGAAAAAGCAGCGCAACAAAATCACGCTATTGCTCAACGTATCTTAGGGGTAAGATATGACAATGGCGAAGGTGTTAAACAAGACAAGCACAAAGCGTTTAAATGGTTTGAAAAAGCGGCGATACAGAATGACGCTATTGCCCAATATAATTTAGGGGTAATGTATGACCACGGCCACGGTGTTGAACAAGATAAGGAACAAGCGTTTGAATGGTTTGAAAAAGCAGCGCAACAAAATCACGCTATTGCTCAACGTATCTTAGGGGAAAGATATGCCAATGGCGAAGGTGTCGAAAAAGACAAGCATCAAGCGTTTGAATGGTTTGAAAGAGCGGCGCCAAAAAATGACGCTAATGCCCAATATAATTTAGCGGGAATGTACTACAACGGCTACGGTGTTAAAAAAAACAAGCATAAAGCGTCTAAATGGCTTCAAAAATTGTTTGAAAATCCAACCTTTGATGTACAAGACGTGTTAAATCAATCAAAGCTGTTAACTATTTTAGAAAAATATAGAACAGAGAGACTTAACGATAAGCGAGGAGAGCGCTTTGGCCCCTCTTTTTTTAATCGTTTTAAAGGCTATTCGCGAGGGGATAAAATAAAGTGTGTGAATGCAGTTATCGAATCAATTCAAGGTAAGACATTTTCTGTCTCTAAAAGTGATCAAGAATTAGATCACATTATTAAGGTGTTGGCACAAGGAAGATTAGGTACGCGTTTATTTAATAAACCCGACATATTTTATAAAAAAGCATTAAAAGATTACCTTTACACTAAATTAAGATCCTCTTGTGTATCGCCGGAACATCAATCGCCAAATACCCAAGCGCAATTAAACGGTAGTGTTCAAATAACTATGTCACCTTTTTAAATTTGTTATTATTTTGACATTATTTCCAAAGGCACAACGTTTAGAAATCTTGCTTGGTCAAAATTTTTCAAGCAAAACTATTTTTCATGCCATAGCTAAATATCCTGAAAATATAAACAATATTCTTTCATTACTGCCAGAAGAGCACTGGTTAGAAGCATTCAGTACGCAAGATGATGCGGGTAACACCGTATTTCATTATGCTGCTCAATATCCTGATAGTTTTGGAAGAATTCTTGCCTTACTCTCAAATGAACAATGCTTGGAGATGCTAAAAATAACCAACAATTCGAGTAGTTCCGTTTTGAGCAGAGTTACTGATGACGATAAAAATATTGAAATGATCAGTAAGCGACTACCTTTATTTAAAATTCCTCCTAAAGCCTCCGATAGACCGCCACTACAGCAAAGGTTTTTCCACCCTTCTGCGCGAATAGTCTCAATCTCAAACCATACTCATCAGATGACGCCTTAGTAATTTAAAGCACTGATTAAGAGATATCTTGGGGGTAATTGCGCTTTTAGCCGAATGCAGTTGCTTATATCTTTGCTATACTGGCGCTACGAGGTTAAAAATTAAAGCGCTATCAAGGACGATGGACTCACTCATAATAATGACACGCTTTTATTGGCAACCTCGACCATTTTCCCCCTCTCTTTCGCGCTAGATTCGGCGATTTGCTAAA